>NZ_CASGGV010000311.1:0-43604 GCF_949319125.1 Frankia sp. Hr75.2
CCTTCGCCTGAAGGGCGCCTCCGTACGGTCTGATTCCCACTGGGACGCGCATTGCGTCCACTCCTGTCCCTTTCGCCCCTTCTGTTGCTGATCGATGGGCGAGGCCCCCGGGCTGCGCCACCCGGCGATCGGCTGATCGTCTCCGGCCTGCCGACGGGATCACGTTGCGCACCGGGTGCGGAACGGTCGTCATCCGGTGGCCGTTGTACTGTGCGATCGCGTGCGGCAGGTGGCCCGTCCGCGACTCGCTGGGGAGGTCCAGGCCCGATGGCAGAGCTGCGTTCATCCAACCCGGCGTTCACCCGGTCGGGCTTCGGCCAGAGCCGTTCGCCGGTCCCGCCGGCCGGTCCCTGGCCGCAGGGCGGCCCTGCTCCGTGGCCGGGTGGCCCGCCGCCCACCCCGGTGCACGACAGGCTGACCTTCGACGACGTCGTCATGCACACGCTCGGCGTGTTCGCGGTGATGCTGGTCGGCGCGGGTTTCGGCTGGTACCTCTCGCCCGACTCGCCGGGCATCGCGCTCGGGGCCGGTGTCGCGGCGCTCGCGCTGAGCTTCGTCATCTCGCTCCGCAGCCGGATCAGCCCGCCGCTCGTGGTGGTCTTCGCCGTGCTGGAGGGCCTGCTCGTCGGCGGGGTCTCGCGGTTCTACGAGTCCGCGTTCTCGGGCATCGTGCTCCAGGCGCTGCTCGGCACCGCGCTGGTGTTCATCGCCATGCTGGTCGCCTACCGCAGCCGGCGGCTCCGAGCCACCCCCCGTATGGCGCGGATCGTCACGGGCGCTCTACTGGGCGTGGTGCTGCTCGGCGTCACCGACCTCGTCATCAGGGCCGTGTCCGGCAGTCACCTGCCCGTGATCAACGACGCGTCGCCGCTGGGCATCCTGTTCAGCATCGCGGTGCTCGCGGTGGCCAGCCTGCAGTTCATCCTCGACTTCGACTACATCGAGCGGGCGGTCGCCTCCGGCGCGCCTCGCGAGGAGGCCTGGCGGGCCGCGTTCGGTCTGCTGATCGGCTTCGTGTGGGTGTACCTGGAGCTGCTGCGCCTGCTCTCCAAGCTCCGCCAGTAGCCCCGTGCGCTCCGGCAGCAGCTCCGGCGGGCTGGCCCCGGCCCTCGGCCGCCGTACGCGGCAGAGGGCGCTTGGTGGTGGCCTCAGCCGGAGCGGTCCGGGCCCGCGGTGGTCGGCGTGACCCTGATCAGGCAGCGCTGCTCGCGCACCATCGCGGCACGGTAGTCATCCCAGTCCGGGTGCTCCCCCGAGATCTGGCGGTAGTAGGCGACCAGCCCGTCAAGGGCGTCGGGTAGTCGGATGATCTCGGCCGTGCCGCTGATCTGCACCCACGGCCCGAAGAAGCCGTCGGGGAGCACACACAGGTGCACCCGCGGATCCCGTTCGATGTTCGTGACCTTCAGCGCGGTGACGCGGGTACTGATCACCAGCGCGTCGCCCTCCACGCCGACCAGCACGGGAGACAGTTGCGGGGTGCCGTCACGGCGGGTGGTACCCAGGACGGCACGATGATGCTCCAGGACGAAGGCCCGGGCGGCGGCGAGATCCACGCCGCCATTCTGGTCCAGCGAGCCCGCGCCCGCCGGACAGCCCCGCCGGACCGATCCTGCCGGCGGTCGGGCCGGGCCGGCAGCCCGGCCCGCGCCCGGCCGCCGGCCGGGATCATCGATCAGACGCGGATCGCGCGCCGACGCAGGTCGGCTTCGTGCACCACGGCCGCCGCGTACCGGTGCGGCAGGCTGTGCGCGTCCCGCAGCCAGCCCACTCGTTCCGAGAAGCGCAGCAGCCCGGGCCCGTCGTGCAGGCGGGCGAGCCAGTGCCCGACGTCGTGTCCGGTCGCCTTCGGCATGCGGTCGATGAGTCCCTGGTGGATCTGCGGGGAGCGGTACTGCGACATGCGCGCCTCCAGAGGTTGAACCCGACGTCAACGGACCATGAAGCGAGCGTGCCTCATACCACACGTCTGAGCAAGACCCGAGAGTGCCATCGTCGGGTATCCTGCCCGGATGTCGGATTCGGTCCGCGAGCTGTCCCGGCAGACGAACCTCCTGCTCTCCCGCGCGCGGAGCTGGACGGGCTCCTCCTGGGACGTGCGGATCCCCACCGGGGAGACGCGCGCCGCCCGGCTCCGCACGCTGATCGACGAGCTGGCCATGCTCGGCCGGCAGGCCGGCAGCGGCGCTCCGCTCGGCGTCCGCCCGCCGCGGGTGGCGGATCACGCCCTGCCCGACCAGCTCATCGTCCTCGCGGACGACTTCCTCGACGCCGTCACCTCGGCCGACCGGTCCGCCGCGCCGGGCCGGAAGGCCGATCTGATGGGCCGCGCGCTCACCGCGGTGAGCACCGCCCGCAACGATCTCGACGGCCCGGGTTTCGGCTTCCGGCCGCGCTGACCCGGCGCCGCCGACCCCGGCCGTGCCTGGTCCCGGCTGTGCTGGTTCCGGTCTGCTGGTCCCGGCCGTGCGTTGTGGTGCCCGGTGTCAGCTCAGGTGCCAGTCTCCGCTGAGTGTGTGCAGGACCGGGCCCGCTGCCAGCCGCGCGCCGTCGAGGGTCAGGTGGACGCCGTCACGGGTGCGGATGAGCACCGAGTGGCCGCCGCCGTCCGTCAGATAGTCGGTGTAGGCGCCGCCGTTCGACAGGGTCGGCCGCAGGTCCAGGAAGCGCGCCCCGGGAACCCGGTCGGCGGCCGCACGGGTCGCCTCGTTCATCCGTGTGAAGTACCCGTTCAGTGTGGTCGAGCGGGCGGGAGGCAGGCCGAGCCAGTACACCCGGCGGGTTCCGCCGTCCGACCAGATGCGCATCAGCACGATCGCCCGGCGGCGGTACTCGGCCTCCCACTGCGGTGAGCCGGCCGGGAGGATCGTGCCGTCCGGCTGGGTGATGCCCTGGCCGTCGTTGCCGCCCATCGCCACCACCACCGCCTCGGGGTCGCGCTCGGCGACCTGGTGACGGGCGTGGGTGGCCCAGTCGAAGAAGTCCGGGCGGACGAGGCCGGTGCCGAATCGGGTGTCGGTCTCGGCGCGGATCGCCGGCGGTGCCGTCTTTGTGATCGTCGGTCCCAGCGACTCGGTCAACGAGTCACCCGTGACCAGCACTCGCAGCGGGTCGGCGGGGGTGGGGGTGCGCAGCGCGCCCGCCGCGTCGCCGTCCCGGCTTCGGTCTTTGACCTGGCCGGTGCCGGTGTTGGCGTCGGGCTCGGCGAGCGCGGCCGCGGCGGCGAGCTCGGAGTCGTCGGCCTTGCCCACGGTCGGGTCGGGGTGCCCGAAGACCTTCGTCAGCAGCCGGTCGGGCTGGTTGAGCCGCAGCGCCGAGGTGACCTCGTCCAACGGACGGGCCACGCCCAGCACCAGGTCCCGGGTGGTGCCGGGCGGCATCCCCTCACCGGCGTGCACCATCGCGGCCGAGCGCAGGACTGCCAGCAGGGCCAGGCAGGCCACGACGAACAGCAGCGCCCGCCGGGCCGACACGGCCGGCGTGGCGGGCTCCGTGGGTTTGGCGGGCTCCGTGGGTTTGGCGGGCTCCGCGGGCGTGGCCGGCTTCGCGCGCGGGGAGGGAGGGGGAGCCGTGGGGGGCGCCGCCGGAGCGGTCGGCGCGCTCGGTGACCTGGCCTCCGGCGTCATCGGACGGGTCCGTGGAGCCAATACGCCGGGCTGCGCCGGTGCACCGGGCGCGGCCGTCGGCGGCCGGTCGCCATCCCGGCGGGGAGCCGGCGCGGTTGGCGCCGATGCCGCGGGCTCGTCGCGCTGCGTCATGGCCTCCCCCGAGACTGTCGAGTTCTATGTGCTCAGGTGGTTACCTTAAGTGATGATCACTGTCGGTGCAGGCCGTGCGCCTGGTGCGTCCGATGTGCGGCGTGCGGGGTGCGGCAGGCGGATGACGCGCGGGCGCGGGCTTCGTCAGAACCGGAAATAGATGAACGGCGCGACGTCCTGTTGGCCGACGAAGGTGTAGATGACCAGCAGGAACGCGACCACCATGATGATCTGCACGGTCAGTGGGCGGGCGGCGAAGGCCTGCTGTGCCCGGATCCACCAGAGCCGGGGGACGGCGGCCGTGCCGAGGCCGATCGCTATGGCGACCAGCACGGTGTTCGTCACCAGGGGCGATGGTCCGCCGGCGGTGAGCAGACGATGGAAGATCTCGCCGGCTGTCGCGAGGTCGGGTGACCGGAACAGCACCCAGGCCGCGCAGACGAAGTGGAACACAACGAGACGTCCGAGCCAGGCCTGTGACGTGTGCCGCCGGCCGTGCATCGGGACGGTGGCCGCGACCGGGGCGGCGCCGCCGACCGCGACGGCCGCGCCGGTGGGGCCCGACCGGTCCGCCAGGGCGCCCACCGGCACCTCCAGGGACCGGGCCGGCGCGGGCACCATCGGCCTACCGACCCCACCGACCCCACCGCCGCCGACGTCACCGGTACCGCCGCCGCCGAATCCGTCCACCGGGCGCGGTCGGCCGTCGCGGCGGGCGCGCCAGGCGCGTTCGGCGGCGAGTCCGCCGCCGTGCAGGGCGCCCCAGACGACGAACGTCCACGCGGCGCCGTGCCAGAGTCCACCGAGGACCATGGTGATCATCAGGTTGACGTACGTCCGGCGGCGGCCCGCGCGGTTTCCGCCCAGCGGGAGGTAGACGTAGTCGCGCAGCCACCGGGACAGCGTCATGTGCCATCGGCGCCAGAAGTCCTGGAGGCTGGTGGCCGTGTAGGGGCGGTCGAAGTTGTCGGGGAAGCGGAAGCCGAGCAGCAGGGCCACGCCGATCGCGATGTCCGAGTAGGCGGAGAAGTCGCAGTAGATCTGTACGGCGTAGCCGTAGACCGCCACCGCGATCTCGCCGGAGGAGTGCCGTCCCGGTGCGTCGAAGACCGGGTCGACGATGCGGGTGGCGAGCAGGTCCGCGAGGACGACCTTCTTCACCAGTCCGCCCGCGATGAGGAAGACCGCCCTGGTCGCCTGTACCTGGCGCGGGTCCCGCGGCGCGGTGAGCTGGGGGGTGAACTCGCTGGCCCGCACGATCGGCCCGGCGACGAGGTGCGGGAAGAACGCCTCGTAGACGGCGAAGTCGATCAGTGACACCGGGCGGATGTCGCCCCGCCACACGTCGATCACGTAGGACAGCGCCTGGAACGTGAAGAACGAGATCCCGATCGGCAGCGCGACCTGCAGCAGCGGCAGCGGTGCGGGCAGCCCGACATCCTGCAGGGCCCGGTCGACGGACAGCGCGAAGAAACCGTAGTACTTGAACCAGCCCAGCAGTCCGAGGTCGCAGGCGATGGCGGCGATCAGGATTCGCCTGTCCCGGAAGCGGTGGATGGCGACCGCCGCGGCCTGGTTGATCAGGGTGGAGGCGACGATGAGCAGCACGAACCGGGCGTCCGCGTAGGCGTAGAAGAAGTAGGAGGCACCCAGGATGAACGGTTTCCACAGCAGTGGGACCGGCATGAGCAGCCAGGAGACGGCCATGACGACCACCAGGAACGCGGCGAACTCGATCGTTGGGAATACCACGCGCAACCGCCCGGCGTCTGCTACGGAAAGAGTACAGTCAACTACTGAAAGTAGTTGATGCGGCGGTGCGGCGCTCCCCGACGGGCCACCGGCCGGCCCGGGGCGGGAGGCGGGTCACCCCGAGGGCACGTGGATCACCCCTGTGTGACGCGGGTGACATGAAGCCGATTCGCGGCTGTGCACTGACGAAACGGCCGGGTGGTCGCTACCGTCCCGGGCATGAGAATCGTTCCCGTCAACGGCCTCGAGCTGGCCGTCGAGGTGCACGGTGATCCGGACGGACTGCCGTTGGTACTCGTGAGCGGGATGGGACAGCATCTCGTCGGTTGGCATCCCGAGCTGCTCACGAGCATGGTCCGGCGCGGCTACCGGGTGATCGTCTTCGACAACCGGGACGTCGGGCACTCCACTCACCTCGACTGGCACGGCGAGCCCGACCTGCTGGCCATCGTGAACGGCGAGACGGAGCTCGCGCCCTACCGACTCGAGGACCTGGCCGCCGACACGCTGGGCCTGATGGACGTCCTCGGGCTCGACTCCGCCCACGTCCTGGGCCTCTCGCTGGGCGGGATGGTGGCGCAGATCCTCGCGCTGACCAGCCCCGAGCGGGTGCGCAGCATCACCTCGGTGATGTCACACCCCGGCGATCCCACCGTGAAGCCGACGGACGAGGCCGTCGACCTGCTGCTGCGCCCCAGCCCGACCAACCTGGCGGAGTTCGTCCTCGCCGCCGAGGAGTCCGCCCGGGTCATCGGCTCGCCGGAGTTCGTGCTCGACGTCGAATGGCTGCGTACCCGCTCGGCGGTGCTCTGGGAACGGCGGCAGAACCCCGCGGGGGTCGCCCGGCAGCTCGCCGCCGTCCTGGTGGCGCCGGACCGCACCGAGGCGCTGCGCGCGCTGCGGGTGCCGGCCCTCGTCGTACACGGCACGCTCGATCCGCTGATCCCCGTCCGCGGTGGACGGCTGACCGCGGCCGCGATTCCGTCCGCGGAGCTGATGGAGATTGACGGGATGGGGCACGACCTGCCCAGACAGATCTGGAGCCGGCTGCTGGACCGACTGGAGGACGTCACGCACCACGGCGAGACCGTGCGCGCGGACGCGGCGCGCACGCGGGCCCCGGACAGCATGGTCAGGACCCCGGTTTCACCACCATGAGCGCGATCACCACGACCCAGCAGGTGACGGCGGCCGCGGCCCCGATGGTGATCATCGGGAGCTGGCGGCGCGCGTCACCGCCGCGTTCGATCTCGTGGACGGCCTTCTGCAGGTTCCGCGCGACCACGGTCATCGTGATCGAGACCGCCGCGAGCCACAGCACGATCGACGCCGCCAGCCACGGGTCGCCGAACCCGCGGACGCTGCCGAACGACCCCTGCCGCACGATCACCAGCCCGAAAAGAACGATCAGGACGGTCGCGGGCGGGTAGTACCTGGTCGTCCGCACGGCGGCGCGCATCCTGGGCAGGCCGGCCGGGCCCGTCCGCACCAGCCCGGGAGCCGCGGCGGTCGTGACGCAGAGCGGCCCGACGAGCAGGACGGCCGAGAGCACGTGGAGGGTGAGGAAGAGCCCGAAGCTGCCCGAGTGCGGCATGTCGAGACCGTATCCAGCGCCGGCGGGGCGCCCGCCGTGGGGCGGCACGACTCCACCTTCGGGTCCACCTTCGGGGCCCCGCCGCGGCGGTCAGAGCTCCATCGCCTGGTAGTACAGCAGCTCGATCGCCCGCCCGAAGTAGGTGCCGTAGACGGTCTGCGACTCGCCGACGTAGGCGTAGCTGACCACGCTGTCGACCCAGCCGGCCCCGGGCCCGGCCCGGCCGAGCCCGATGATCAGCGGTCCGCCGCTGGCGCCACCGGTCATGTCGCAGTTCAGCCCGAGCGACGCCGTCCCGTACGGGTCGGGGGAGGGCGCCCCGGCGCAGTAGACCAGCCGGTTGCCGTCGTAGGGCGCCAGCCGCGGGTATCCGAACGCGTACTGCGCGAAGGTGCGGGGCTGGTTGAAGGCGATGCGCTGGGCGCCGACGACGTCCTCGACGTGACGGCCCCCGCGCGCGTTGAACAGGACGAACCCGGTGTCGTAGTCGAAGTCCCCGTCCAGGCCCCAGCCCGGGGTGACAGTGATCCGGCGGGCTGTCCACAGCCCGTACGGCATCCGTCCCTCGGAGTATCCGGGCATGAAGACGACGTTCGTCGCGAACTGGTCGCCCGTGCCCTGGTGCAGGCAGTGGCCCGCGGTCACGGCCAGGTCGCGGCCCGGGCTGGACACGACCGTCGCCGAGCAGGCGTAGTCGACACCGCGCAGCGTGGTGAACAGCCGGCCGACCGTCTTCGTCGCCAGCCCGCCGTAGACGTAGGGGGCGCCGGTGCTCGGCGGCGGCGGCGTGGCGTCGCGCTGGGCCTCGCCGGCCGTGGCGGCCCCTTCCAGTGCGGACGGGGCCGGCCGGTCGCCGCGCTCGGCCGCGTCCGCCGTCTGCGCCCGGGCGCGCCGGTCGGCGGACCAGTACCGCTCGATCCGGGACTGCTCGTAGGGGCTCGCCGCGACCGGCGCCGACATCGGCTCGGCGTAGGGACGTCCGAGCGGTTCGGAGTACGGGCCGGCGAAGGGGCCGGGCAGGTCCGAGAAGGGCGCGGGCGGGACGGCTTCGGTGGCACCGCCGGCCGGGAGGTCACCGGCGGCGGCGGCCGCCAGCGTCGGGACGGTCGGGGCGACCGAGCACAGTGCCGCCGCCACCGCGGCCGCGGCGACCCACCGCCGGCGCCGGTGGGTTCCGAGTCCGTCGCCGCGTCCGCGCTCTGCCACCACGAGTGCGCACGGTAGCAGGTTGATAACTCATAGTGCTCATGTTGGGTCGGGTGGTTCGCCGGCCGACCCGGGGCTCAGCGGGCGACGCGCCGTGAGCCGCGGGAGCGCAGGTAGTCCCGGATGACGTAGCTGCCCAGCGCGGACGGGTCCGGGGAGAGCACCCGCCCGCCGTTGCGGCGGGCCATCTCCTCGACGAAGCGCACCAGGCGGGGCTCGTCGTCCAGCATGAAGACGTTGATCGTGACGCCGCGGCGGGTCAGCCGGTCGACCTCGGCGAGCGTCAGCTCCAGTGTCTCGGGCAGCGGCGGCCAGGAGAAGGACGGCGTGCCGTTGCGCTGCAGGTGGGCTGTGGGCTCGCCGTCCGTCACCACCATGATCACCGGCTCGGAGTCCGGGTAGCGGCGCAGCAGCCGTCCGGCGATGAGCAGCGCGTGCTGCAGGTTCGTGCCCTGGACCATCTCCGAGTCGAGCCCGGCGAGCTCGACCGGGCGCAGCTCGCGGGCGTAGTCGGAGAAGCCGACGATGTGCACCTTGTCCTGCGGGAACCGGGTGGCCACCAGGGTGTGCAGTGCGAGCGCGGTCGACTTCGCCACCCCCCAGGTGCCGCGCAGCGCCATCGAGTAGGAGAGGTCCACGAGCAGGCAGACGGCCGCGCTGGTGCGCCGCTCCGTCTCGGCGACCTCGAAGTCGTCGACCGCCAGCCGGATCCGCCGGCCCCGCCCCGGCGGCCCGCCGCGCAGCACCGCGTTGCGCACCGTGCGGACGACGTCGATGGGCTGGGTGTCACCGAACTGCCAGCGCCGGGACGTCCCGAGCAGGTCACCGGCCGAGCCGGCGTCGGTGAGGCTGTGGTCGCCGCGCCCGCGCGCCGCCACCTCGCGGAAGATCCGCGCGAGCGCCGACTCCCCGATGCGCCGGACGGCCCGCGGCGTGAGCTCCAGCGCTCCGGCGCGGCGGGTGACGAACCCCTGCCGCTCGAGCTCCCGCTCGATCTGCTGCAGGTTGCGCAGGTCGTCGACGGCCGAACGGCCGAGCGCGCGCTCGACGGCCTCCGGGTCGACGTCGTCCAGGGACGCGCCCGGGTAGTCCTGGCTGAGTGAGGCCGCGAGGTCGTCGAGCTCCGCCAGCTCCTCGAGCGCGCTGGTCGCGTCGCCGAGCCCGAGCGGCTCCTCGCCGGTCATCGCGTCGGAGAACCGACCCCGGCCGCGCCCGCGCGAGCGCCCGCCCCAGTCCAGGCCCGGCCGGGCCGACCGCAGCGCCTCCGACAGCCGGGACATCTCGGTGGCCAGGCCCATGTCCTCCATCGCGGTGGACATCAGGTCGGCGAGCTCCTGGCGCTGCTGGGGGGTCAGCCCGGCGAGCAGGCGCGCCGCCGCCGCGGCCCGGCGGGCGAGCACGTCGACGAGCTCGTCGAGGTTGCGCGGGTTCTCCGGGAAGAACTCGCCGTTGCGGCGCATGAACTCGTCGAAGCGGCCCTGGGTGTCCTCACCCCGGGCGTCCGCCTCCAGCAGCTCGTTGAGCTCGCGGACCATCTCGCGCACGCGGGCCATGTCCTCGGGCGAGGCGCCCTGCAGCGCCTGCTTCATGCCGCGGAACTGCGCGTCGAGGACCTCGCGGCGCAGCAGGTCGGAGATCTGCTCGTAGGTCTCGCGTGCCTGCGGCGAGCGCCAGTCGTAGTCGGCCAGCTCGCGCACGGCCCGGGCCGGGTCGGACGGCAGCGCGTCCAGCTCCGCCTCGCGCATCCGCGCCTCGTCCGCCGGGTCGGGGAACAGTGCGGCCCGCTCCTGCCCGACCGCGGTGTCGAGCAGCCGGCGGACCTCCTCGAGGGTGCCGTCCAGCCGGCCGCGCGAGCGGGCCTCGCGGCGCCGGCGCTCGATCGCGCGGCGCAGGTCGTCCAGGCCGCGGCGGTTCGGCATGCCCCGGCGCAGCAGGCTTTCCAGGGCCTCCCGGGGCGTGCGCCCCTCGAGGATCTGCCGGGACATCTCGTCCATGGCGTCGGTCGCGGAGAACGGGGAGGCCAGCGGGTCCGGCCCGCCGTCCCATGGGCCGTAGCGGAACTGTCCGGAACTCACCGGTTCCTCCTGGGTGGCCTGTGCCGTGCGGCCGCGGCCGCGTCCGGCGTCGCGCCGGTGGCGTCGCGGATTGGCGGAGTGGTGCGGGGCCCGGCGCCGGCGGTCAGCCCCCGTAGACCGTCCGGCCGGGCAGTTCCTCCTTGGCGAGCCGGCGGTTGAGGTGCAGGCCCTCCATCGCCAGCTCCAGGGCGGCCGCGGCCAGCCCCGGCGACTCCGCGCCGTCGATGTCGAGGCGGTTGAGGATCGCCGCCAGGCCTGGGACGGGACCGACCCGGCGCAGCAGCTCGGCGGCCGGGACGAGATCGCCCGTCTCGACCGCGCCGTCGCGCTCGAAGCGCTGCTGCAGGCCGGAGAGGTCGGTGCCGGCCAGCTTCGCCCGGAAGGTCTCCGCGATCGCGCGGCGCAGCAGCAGGGCCAGGACCTCGTCCTCGCGGCCCTCCTCGAGCTGGTCGAACTCGACCTTGCCCCGTACCGCCGGGACGATCGCGGCCAGGTCGACGACCCGCGCGGTGGCGGTGTCCTCGCCGGTCAGCGCCGCCCGGCGGACGGCCGAGGCGGCCACCGTCTCCGCCGCCGCCACCGCGAGCCGGGCCGACACACCCGAGCGTTGGTCCACCTGCGGCGCGTCGCGCACTGCCCGGGTGAACCGGGCGACCACCTCGATGAGGTGGTCGGGCAGCTCGGGCCGGCCCAGCGGCGAGTCGGCCCAGGAGACCACGGCCTCCTGCCGGATGAGCCGCAGCTCGTCGTCCAGGCGCAGCGGGTAGTGCGTGCGGACCTCGGCGCCGAAGCGGTCCTTCAGCGGCGTGATGATCCGGCCACGGTTGGTGTAGTCCTCCGGGTTCGCCGAGGCGACCAGCAGGATGTCCAGCGGCAGCCGCAGCATGTAGCCGCGGACCTGGATGTCGCGCTCCTCAAGCACGTTGAGCAGCGAGACCTGGATGCGCTCGGCCAGGTCGGGCAGCTCGTTGATGCTGAAGATGCCGCGGTTGGTCCGCGGGACCAGCCCGTAGTGGACGGTCTCCGGGTCGCCGAGGGTGCGGCCCTCGGCGACCTTCACCGGGTCCACGTCGCCGATCAGGTCGCCGACGCTGGTGTCGGGGGTCGCGAGTTTCTCGCCGAAGCGCTCCGAGCGGTGCCGCCAGGCGATGGGCAGCCGCTCGCCCACCTCGGCGAGCAGCAGGCGGCACCGGCCGCACACCGGCGCGTAGGGGTGGTCGTTGATCTCGCAGCCGGCGACGGCCGGCGACCACTCGTCGAGCAGGCCGACGAGTGTGCGGATCAGACGGGTCTTGCCCTGCCCGCGCTCGCCGAGGAAGACGATGTCGTGCCCGGCCAGCAGCGCCCGTTCGACCTGCGGCAGGACGGTGTCGTCGAAACCGACGATGCCCGGGAAACGGGTCTCGTCGGCCCGCATCCTGGCGAGGAGGTTGCCGCGCAGCTCGGCGCGCACCGAGCGCTGCCGGTGCCCTGATCTGCGCAGGTCAGCCAGGGTGATCTCGGTCGGCGGAGTTCCGGACCCGGGGGCGTCGGTCGTCTTCCGGGCCGTCGAGCCGACGGTGATCGGGTTCGTCGGAGGCGTGGACGGACTGTGCGGAGCCGGCGGATCTGCCACCAGCCGACGGTACGTCCACGCCGGCCCGCGCGCAGCGGAGTGGGAGGCCGTCCGCTTATGGCGTACTCCGCACCGCTCGCCCGAGACGTCCTCAGAACACGTAGGGCGACGTCCTCAGGACGCGTACGGCGCGACCGAGACGATCTCCACGGTGGCCGGCCGGCCGTTGGGAAGCGTGTACTTCACCGTGTCTCCGGCCTTGTGCCCGGTGACCGCGCCGCCCAGCGGGGAGGCGGGGGAGAACACCTCGATGCTCGCGCTGTGGTCCTCGCGTGAGCCGATCAGGAACCGCTCGGTCTCCTTCTCCCCGGGGAAGCGGATCTCGACGATCGTGCCGGGTCCGGCCTCGCCGGACGCGGAGGACGACGCCTGGCCGACGCGCGCGTCGCGGAGCAGGTCCATCAGCTGGCGGATGCGGGCCTCCTGCTTGCCCTGCTCCTCCTTGGCCGCGTGGTAGCCACCGTTCTCCTTCAGGTCGCCTTCCTCCCGCGCGGCCTCGATCTTCGCGGCGATCTCCGTCCGCCAGGTGCCCGTGAGGTAGTCGAGCTCGGAGCGAAGTCGGTCGTAGGCCTCCTGAGTGAGCCAGGTCTGCTGCGTCACGCGTCACGCTCCTCGAGGGATACCAAAGTTCTTACTTTACTGGAGGGAATCATGGTTGCCGGTTTGTCCGGCTCTGTTTCGGCGACACCGTTGTTCCGACGACCCCGTTCCGACCTCGTGAGGTCAGCGCGCGGCCGACGCCACGGCGGTCGGCACGAGGCCGAGCCGAGCGGGTGTTCCGGCCGTCCTCGACGTCGGTTCTCCCGGCGCGCGCGGCCGTCCGTGCGACGGGCCGGCGCGGCCGTTGACCGGTGGCTCGCTCGAGGCCGGGCCGACGACGATGTCGGCGTGCCGGCCGGCGACCTCGCTGTCTTCGGAGCGTGCGCGGACGGTGTATTCTGCCACGGCTCTCGGTGACTTTTCCAGATCGAAAGTGAACTGGGTCTCGCCGGGTGACCGGGTGGCTTCCGTGCCCACCCTGTCGGGGTGACCGCATGGCACCCCGGCGACCCGCCCGAACGCCGGCCGTGTGCCTGGCCGAACGCCTGCCCTTGCGGCGCTACCGGCCGGTAGCCCGGGTACCCGGCGGCCGGTGCGAGGCGCTCGCCGGCCCGCGTCAGGCGCTCGCCGTGCACCCGGCTGTCGCCGTGTCGGCCTGGGCTGGGCCCGTCCGGCCGTCAGCCACAATGGTCGCATGTTCCCGGACGAACAGGAGCGTGGTCTGCGGCTCATGGCCGTCCACGCGCATCCCGACGACGAGTCCAGCAAGGGCGCGGCGACGATGGCCCGCTACGCATACGAGGGCCTCGAGGTCCTGGTGGTCACGTGTACCGGCGGCGAGGCGGGCAGCGTCCTCAACCCGGCGATGGACTCTCCCGAGGTGCTGGCCCGGATGACCGAGGTCCGCCGGGAGGAGATGGAGCGGGCGCGGCAGATCCTGGGCGTGCGCCAGGAGTGGCTGGGGTTCCTCGACTCGGGGCTGCCCGAAGGTGACCCGCCGCCGCCGCTGCCGGAAGGGAGCTTCGCCACGCTGGAGCTGGCCGCCGCGTCCCGGCCGCTGGTCCGGTTGATCCGCGAGTTCCGCCCGCAGGTCGTCACGACCTACGACGAGAACGGCGGCTACCCGCACCCCGACCACATCATGACGCACCGGATCAGCGTGGAGGCGTTCGAGGCGGCCGGTGACCCGGCGCGCTACCCCGAGGTCGGCGCTGACGTCGGCCTGGGGCCGTGGCAGCCGCTGAAGCTCTACTACCACCTCACGTTCCACAAGGACCGGATCCTCGCCCTGCACGAGGGAATGCTGGCCGCCGGGCTGGAGTCGCCCTATGCCAAGCGGCTCGACGAGTGGATCGACCGCGCCGAGGACACCGGCCGGCTCACCACCCGGGTGCCCTGCGCCGACTGGTTCGAGGTGCGCGACCGCGCCCTGCTCGCGCACGCCACCCAGGTCGACCCGAGCGGGCCGTGGTTCCAGGTGCCGCTGGCACTGCAGCGCCAGGCGTGGCCCACCGAGGACTACCAGCTCGCCCGGTCGCTGATCGAGGTCGGGGTCCTCCCCGAGGACGATCTGTTCAACGGGATCCGCTGACTGTCGGTGGCGCGGCGTAGGGTCGCGGAACGGGCAGACGCACCGGACATCGACATCGGACAGCGGACATAGGACAGCGAACAGGAGGTGCCGGTCGGTGGGTGACACATCCGGCGGAACGCGGCTCGCCGCGGAGATCGGCACGGGTACCGGTGGCGCTCTCGTGGTCTTCGCGCTGATCCTCGCCTCGGTCGCGTTGTTCACGTTCCTCTCGGGCAGCCTGCGCCGGATGCGGGCGAACGTCGCCAGCGGCGAGTTCGGCTCGGAGGCGCGCGAGCGGGGCCGGGCCGCGGCCGAAGATTCGGCGCCGGCCTCCGAACCGGCGGCAGGCAGTGCGGCGGTGAGCAGTGCGGCGGCAGGCGGCGCCGCGACCGGTGGCACGGCGACCGGCGCGGAGAAGGACCCGGACCCGGCCTGACCTGCGGCCCGGCCGCTCGGTCGCCGGGTGCTGCTCTCGGTACCAGTGCTGCTGCCTGGGTGTTCAGTCGTCCGGGCGGTCGCGGCGGGCACGTTTGATCGTGGAGCGGCGCTTCTTGCCGGCCAGCCGGCGCTCGACCGAGCCGCGGGTGGGGCGGGTCGCCTGGCGCGGCCGGGGCGGCGGCGCGGTGGCCTCCCGGAGGGTGCTGGCCAGCCGGGCGAGCGCGGCCTCCCGGTTGCGGAGCTGGGAGCGGTGCTCGGAGGCGGCGAGCGTGAGCACGCCGTCCACCAGCCGCCCGTCAAGGCGGGACAACGCCCGCTCCCGCATCTGCTCCGGGACGGAGCCCGACCGGGCCAGGTCGAACGACAGTTCGACCCGGGAGTCGGAGGTGTTCACCGACTGGCCGCCGGGCCCGGCGGATCGCGAATAGCGCCACGCCAGCTCGCCGGCCGGGATTCCGAAGCCCGGCCGGATCACCAGGACGCTCGGCAGCACCCGTCCATCGTGCCAGCCGGCGGCGGTTGGCGTCCCGGGCGTTTCGGAACCACCGCCGAAGATCGCCTACCGGCGGGCCGTGCCGGGCGTTTCTCCCGGCCGGCCCCACCGGTTGGGTCAGTCGGCCGGTGGGCTCAGTCGGCCGGCTCAGCCCAGGGCGATGTTCACGATCCGGCCGGGGACCACGATAAGGCGCTTGATGGTGCGCCCGGAGGTGTGCCGGGTGTAGTCCGCATGTGCCTCCAGGACCGCGCGCACGGCCGCCTCGTCCGCGTCGGCCGGGACGTCGATCGTGAAGCGCACCTTGCCGTTGACCTGCACCGGTAGCCGCACCGTCGCGGCCGCCGCCAGCGACTCGTCCCCCTCGGGGAAGGGCACGGCGCAGACCGAGCCGGTGTGCCCCAGCCGCGTCCACAGCTCCTCGGCGATGTGCGGCGCCAGCGGCGCGGCCATCAGCACCAACGCCTCGGCCAGCTCCCGTGGCGGGCCGTCGAGCCCGGCGCCGAAGCGCTTGCTGGCCAGGTTCGTCAGCTCGATGAGCCGGGCGACCGCGGTGTTGAAGCGCAGCTCGGCGTAGTCGGCGCGGACGGCCAGGATCGTCCGGTGCAGGGCCTGCGCGGTCTCGTCGTCGAGCGCGGCGGCACGGACCCGTGGCTCCCCGGTGCCCTCGTCGATGATGTTGCGCCACAGCCGCTGCAGGAACCGGTAGGAGCCGACGATGTCGTCGGTGCGCCACGGACGGTGGGCGTCCAGCGGGCCCATCGCCATCTCGTACACGCGCAGCGTGTCGGCCCCGTAGCTGTCGTACATCTCGTCGGGGCTGACGCTGTTCTTGAGGCTCTTGCCCATCTTCCCGGAGCGCCGGTTGACCGGGGCGCCCTCGTGGCTGAACGACCCGTCGGCACCCTGGACGACCTCGACCGCCGCGACGTACATGCCGCGCTCGTCGGTGAACGCGTCCGCCTGGATGTAGCCCTGGTTGTAGAGCCGCTTGAACGGCTCCCTGGTCGAGACCAGGCCCAGGTCGTACAGCACCTTGTGCCAGAACCGGGCGTAGAGCAGGTGCAGCACGGCGTGCTCGACGCCGCCCACGTACAGGTCGACGCCGCCGTCGCCGGCCGGGCCGCGCTCGGAGTGCATCCAGTAGCGCTCGACGGCCGGGTCGACGAAGCGCTCGGAGTTCGTCGGGTCCAGGTAGCGCAGGTAGTACCAGCAGGAGCCGGCCCACTGCGGCATCGTGTTCAGCTCGCGGCGGTAGCTGCGCGGGCCGTCGCCCAGGTCGAGGGTGACCGTGGTCCACTCGCTGGCCCGGGCCAGCGGGGGGACGGGCTCGCTCTCGTCGTCGTCGGCCATCGCCTTCGGCCGGAAGTCGGTCATCTCCGGGAGCTCGACCGGCAGCTGGTCCTCGGGTACGGCGCGGGGCATGCCGTCGTCGTCGAAGACGATCGGGAACGGCTCACCCCAGTAGCGCTGGCGGGAGAACAGCCAGTCCCGCAGCCGGTAGGAGCGGGTCGCCCGGCCGCGGCCGTCGTCCTCCAGCCAGCTGATCGTCGTCTTGATCGCGTCGGCCTTGGACAGGCCGGCCAGCACGGGCCGGTCCGTGGCGCCGGCCAGATACGAGCCCTCGCCGCTGAACGCCTCCGGCCAGGACGACGCCGGAGCCCCGGCGGCCAGGTCGCGCTCGGCCAGCCACGCCTCGTCGGGCTCCAGGACCGCGGGAATGGGCAGGCCGAACTCCCGGGCGAAGGAGAAGTCACGCTCGTCGTGCGCGGGCACCGCCATGATCGCGCCGGTGCCGTAGCCGAGCAGGACGTAGTCCGCCAGGAAGACCGGGATCACGCCGCCGCCGACCGGGTTGCGGACGTACGTCCCGGTGAACACGCCGGTGCGGTCGATCTCCGTGCCGCCGCGCTGGCGGTCGCTGCGCCGGGCGGCGAACGCCCGGTAGGCGTCGACGGCCGCCTGGGGCGTCCACTCCCCGTCGGTGACACCGGCAGGGCGTTCCTGCGCGAAGCGCCAGCCCGCCGGGGTGTCGGCCGGCCACGAGGTGGCGGTCAGGGCGTCGACCAGCGGGTGCTCCGGCGCCAGGACGAGGAAGGTCGCACCCGGCAGGGTGTCGGGCCGGGTGGTGTACACCTCGACGTCGATCGGCGCCGGCCCGACCGGGGCATCCACCCCGCCCGCGCCGGCAGTGTCGCCCGCGCCGGTGACCGTGGAGAAGCGGACGGTCGCGCCGTCGCTCGGGCCGATCCAGTTCCGCTGCATGTGCTTGATGGAATCCGGCCAGTCGACCAGGTCCAGGTCGGACATCAGCCGGTCCGCGTAGGCGGTGATCCGCATCATCCACTGGCGCAGCGGACGGCGGTAGACCGGATAGTTCCCGATGTCGCTGCGACCCTCGGGCGTGACCTCCTCGTTGGCCAGCACCGTGCCCAGCCCCGGGCACCAGTTGACCAGCTCCTCGGAGATGTAGGTCAGCCGGTGCGCGTCGACGACCCGGCGGCGCTCCGTCGCGGTCAGCTCCGACCAGGCGGCCTGCCGCGGGTTCGCCTCGGCCGTGCCGGGCCCGGTCGCGGCGCGGTGCCCGGCGTCGAGCTCCTCGACCAGCTCGCTGATCGGACGGGCCCGCCCGGCGGCCTCGTCGTACCAGCTGTCGAAGATCTTCAGGAAGATCCACTGTGTC
Source organism: Frankia sp. Hr75.2 (assembly GCF_949319125.1). NCBI lineage: Bacteria > Bacillati > Actinomycetota > Actinomycetes > Frankiales > Frankiaceae > Frankia > Frankia sp. Hr75.2. Next base: position 17,728 of record NZ_CASGGV010000311.1, read on the forward strand.
CATCGGTAGTACGCGGTGTCGGTGGTGGCGATCTCGCGGCGGGTGTCGTGGCCCAGCCCCAGCCGGGAGAGCTGGCGGCGCATGTTCGCGATGTTCGCCTCGGTCGTCACCCGGGGGTGCTGGCCGGTGTTGATGGCGTACTGCTCGGCCGGCAACCCGAAGGCGTCGTAGCCGAAGGTGTGCAGGACATGGCGCCCGGTCATTCGCAGGAAGCGGGCGAAGACGTCCGAGCCGATGTAGCCCAGCGGGTGGCCCACATGCAGGCCGGTTCCGCTCGGGTACGGGAACATGTCGAGGACGTAGAACGGGTCACGGCCGCGGACCGCCTCGAAGCCCTCGGACAGCGGGCCCGTCGGGTTCGGCGACTCGAAGGTGCCCTCCCGCAGCCACCGCTGCTGCCAGTGCCGCTCGATCTCGGCGGCCAGCCGGGAGTCGTACCGGTGGGGCAGGTCGCCGTCACCGGCCGCGGTTCCCGCGGGCACCGCGGCGGGGCCGCGCTCGGTCGTCTCGCTCATGGCAGGTCGCATCCCAGGGCTTCGATCACTGTTGACCCGCCCGCGTTCGCGCGCCCTGCCGACGACGGCCGTCCGCGGGCCCAGCGAGGTCGTGGCGGTCGAGGCGGTCGTGAACCGGAGCGAGTGAACAGCGGGGATCACCTTCGGCCTCCAGCGTATCGGTTCGGCCACGGCCCCCCTCCTCCCGCGCACGGCTGTCGCGAGACTGTGGGCCGGAGGGGCCCTGATTGCCCTGGCGCGGCCGATGTCCCGGCCGTGGCGATGGCATGGTGGTGCGGTGCCCAACAAGCTCGCGGAGCAGACGTCCCCCTACCTGCTGCAGCACGCCGACAACCCGGTCGACTGGTGGCCCTGGGGGCCCGAGGCGTTCGCCGAGGCCACCACCCGCGGGGTGCCGGTGTTGCTCTCCGTGGGCTACGCGGCCTGCCACTGGTGCCACGTCATGGCGCACGAGTCCTTCGAGGACCCCGAGATCGCCGCGTACATGAACCAGCACTTCGTCAACATCAAGGTCGACCGGGAGGAGCGCCCCGACGTCGACTCGGTGTACATGGACGTCACGGTCGCGCTCACCGGGCACGGCGGCTGGCCGATGACGGTGTTCCTCACCCCGGCCGCCGAGCCGTTCTTCGCCGGCACCTACTTCCCACCCCGGCCGATGCGGGGCAGCGCGTCGTTCCCCCAGGTCATGGCGGCCATCGTGGACGCGTGGACGGCGCGCCGGGCGGAGGTCGAGCAGTCCGGGGCGGACATCGCCCGCCAGCTGGCGGAGGCGGTGGCGCCCGGTGGAGCGGCGTCCGGCGGTGGGGCCACAACACAGATCACGGCCGACCTTCTCGACCGGGCGGTCGCCGGGCTGGCCGACCGGTTCGACTCCGTGCACGGCGGGTTCGGCGGGGCGCCGAAGTTCCCACCGTCGATGGTCGCCGAGATGCTGCTGCGGAGCTGGGCCCGCACCGGGGACGGCCGGGCCCTGGGAATGGTGCGCGAGACCTGCGAGCGGATGGCGCGCGGCGGGATGTACGACCAGCTCGGCGGCGGCTTCGCCCGCTACAGCGTGGACGAGTCGTGGACCGTCCCGCACTTCGAGAAGATGCTGTACGACAACGCCCAGCTGCTGCGGGTCTACCTGCATCTGTGGCGGGCCACGGGCCTGCCGCTGGCCGAGCGGGTGGTGCGCGAGACCGCGGCCTTCCTGCTCGCCGACCTGCGTACCCCCGAGGGGGGCTTCGCCTCGGCGCTCGACGCCGACGCCGTGCCGGCGGGCAGCCCCGGCGGCCATCCCGAGGAGGGCGCGAGCTACTCGTGGACGCCCGCCCAGCTGGTGGACGTGCTCGGCCCCGACGACGGTGCCCTGGCCGCGCGGGTCCTGGGGGTCACCGCGGAGGGGTCGTTCGAGCACGGGACGTCCGTGCTGATGCTGCCGGCCGACCCGGAGGACCCCGCCAGGTTCGCCCGGGTCCGGGCGGCGCTGGCCGCCGCGCGTGCCACCCGCCCACAGCCGGCCCGGGACGACAAGATCGTCGCGGCCTGGAACGGTCTGGTCATCGGGGCGCTCGCCGAGGCGGGCGCGCTGCTGGGCGAGCCGTCCTGGGTGGGGGCCGCCGAGCGCGCCGCCGAGCTGCTGCGGGACGTCCACCTGCACGAGGGCCGGCTGTGGCGGACCAGCCGGGACGGCCGGCGCGGCCCCAACGCCGGTGTGCTGGAGGACTACGGGTGTGTCGCCGAGGGCTTCCTCACGCTGCACCAGGTGACAGGCACCGCGGGCTGGCTCGCGCTCGCCGGCGAGTTGCTCGATGTGGTCCGGGCGCGGTTCGCGGCGCCGGACGGCGGCTACTTCGACACCGCGGACGACGCCGAGGCGCTGCTGCGCCGGCCGCGGGACGCCTCCGACTCGGCGACCCCCTCGGGCCAGGCGGCCGTCGCCGGCGCCCTGCTGACCTACGCGGCGCTCACCGGCTCCGCCGATCACCGGGACAGCGCGCGGGCGACCGTCGAGCAGCTCACCCCGCTGTTGAGCCGGGACGCCCGTTTCGCCGGCTGGGCGGGTGCCGTCGCGGAGGCCCTGCTGGCCGGGCCGGCCGAGGTCGCGGTGGTCGGCCGGCCGGATCTGGAGCGTCTGGCCAGGCTCGGTACCGCTCCCGGCGCGGTCGTCGTCACCGAGGGCCCGCTGACCGCGGGCCGGGACGAGCCGGCCGTCTACATCTGCCGGGACTTCGTCTGCGAGCTCCCGGCGCGGACCCCGGAGGAGGTCCGCGCGCGGCTGGGAGTGCGGCTTCCAGCCTGACTCGATCAGCCTGACCCGATTGGCACGGGCCGGTTTGTTCGCTGAGGCCGAACGCGCCTGGTCCGGACGGCCCGCGCACTGTCACGATTGGCTGTGTAAGCATGTAATCGGCGGCGCGGGCCGGGCGCGGCGTGAGCGGCCGGCCCGGGCGGGGCCACCGTGCCGCCCGACCGGGCGTGCCATCCGACCAGGTGAGGGGTCTGTCATGGCCGGTCTTCGCGGGCGTGGGGGCGGACGGGGAGGCGAACGGCCCGAGCCCGTCCCGGCCGATGACGTCGCCGCGTGGTTCGCCCGCCGAGTACCCGACGGCTGGTTCACCGGGCCACCGAAGGTCACCGTCGACCGGGACGAGATCACCGTGGTCGGCGCGCTGCCGCCGTCGGACGCGGACCGGGTCGGCCGAATCCGCGGATTCCGCGAGGAGACCCGGGACGCGCGAATCGGCATGGCCCGGGAGGCGGAACTGCGCTACGGCCGCAGCGTGTCCTGGGGGGTGTCGCTCGGAGGTAGTACGGAGTTGTTCACCACCGTGTCCGTTCCGGTGATGACCCGGCTGCGCCAGCCTGAACGGCAGGTTCTCGACACCCTGGTCGATTCCGGGGTGGCGCGCAGCCGGAGCGAGGCCCTTGCCTGGTGCGTGCGGCTGGTGGGGGAGAACGCCGACACCTGGCTCGCCCGGTTGCGCGAAGCGATGGAAAAGGTAGAGCAGATCCGGTCGGAAGGACCGGGAATCTAGTCCCGTCCCGACTGTCTGCCGTCGAATCTTGGACGGTGGGTCCGACCGGCCGAGGGTGAATCCGCCGGCGGCCACCGGTCACCCGTCCCGGGTGATTCGGCATTTCGTATCCCGGTCGGCCGGGCCAAGGGGCCGGACTTTTGGCCCGGCCGGGTGACCGGTCCGGTGACCGCCCGTGGTGGATCCGGGCACGGCCTTCGGTGGCGGGCGGCGGGGCCGCGGTCACCGCCGCGTCACAAACACGTGCGGGTGTGCCGGGAGTCAGCCGAGCATGGCGATCATCAGTGCTGTGTAGTGACAGCCGGCGGCGACGAGGGTGAATGCGTGGAACACCTCGTGGTACCCGAAGGTGCTGGGTGCCGGGTCAGGTCGGCGGGTGGCGTACACCAGCGCGCCGAGGCTGTAGCAGGCGCCGCCCACCAGTAGCAGGACCATCGCGGCCACGCCGGCCTGGTGCATCAGCTCGGGTATGACGAAGACGGCGACCCAGCCCAGGGCGATGTAGAGCGGGACGATCAGGAAGCGCGGCGAGTGCAGCCACAGCATGCGCACCAGCACGCCCAGCGCCGCGCCGCCCCAGACGACGGCCAGCACGATGCGTGCGGTGTGCTCCGGCATCGCGATGAGGGCGAATGGGGTGTAGGTGCCGGCGATGAAAATGAAGATCATAGAGTGGTCGAGGCGCTTCATCAGCGAGCGGGCGCGTGAGGTCGACCACATTTTTCGGTGATAGAGGGCACTGGTTCCGAACAGTGCGGCAATGCTGATCGCGTAAACGCCCACCCCGAGGCGGGCCCTCAGTGTCGTGGCCAGTGCCACCGCAATGACGCCGAGTGCAAGGCTCACGGGGAATGCTCCGGCGTGTAGCCACCCCCGCATGCGCGGTCGCACCAGGTCACGCGGATGGGAGTTCGAGGTCGCGTCGTCGGAGCCGGCGGTCTGCCGCGCGGGGGAGGCCACGGGGCAGAACGATATCGGGTCGGCATCGGGGTCACGAAGCGGAGCCGACCAGCGGCGGTCAGTCCGTCCCGGTGCGTGATGGATCCTACGTTTCCGCGTACTGCCTACCGCGCGACTCTGCACCGAAAGAGCGGTACAGTCTAATGATCCTGAACGCGGCCTCGAACTGCCCCGTTTCCCACAGGTTTGTACCTGGGTGTCTGGTGGTGTTCGGGTGCGAACGCGGCACCTGGCTCACGGCACTCGCACACGGGACGAGAACGCGACAGGTTCAACTCGACCGGAGGTGTGAGCTGTGACGACCGCGGCACAGATTCCCGGGCTGGATGCCGCCCCCACCAAGCACGCCAGGCTGCTCGCCTGGGTGCGTGAGATCGCCGAACTCACCCAGCCGGACCGTATTGAATGGTGCGACGGCTCGGAATCCGAGTTCGATCGGCTGACATCACTGCTCATCGACAAGGGCACTCTCGTCCAGCTTGACGACGAGAAACGCCCGAACAGCTTCTACGCCGCTTCGGACCCCAGCGACGTGGCGCGTGTGGAGGACCGGACCTACATTTGTTCGGAAAAGGCCGAGGATGCCGGCCCGACGAACAACTGGCTTGATCCGGCCGAAATGCGCACGAAGCTGGGTGAGCTCTTCTCCGGATGCATGCGGGGACGGACGATGTATGTCGTACCGTTCTGCATGGGTCCGCTCGGTTCGCACATCTCGGCGCTCGGCGTCGAAATCACGGACTCGCCCTACGTCGTCATCTCCATGCGCACGATGACCCGTATGGGAACTCCCGCGCTGGACCAGCTCGGTGACGACGGCTTCTTCGTCCCGGCGGTTCACTCACTGGGCGCGCCCCTGGAGCCGGGCGCGACGGACGTCCCGTGGCCGTGTAATTCGACGAAGTACATCACGCACTTCCCGGAGACCCGCGAGATCTGGTCGTACGGCTCCGGTTACGGCGGCAACGCGCTGCTCGGCAAGAAGTGCTACGCCCTGCGCATCGCCTCGGTCATGGCGCGTGACCAGGGGTGGCTGGCCGAGCACATGCTGATCCTCAAGCTGACCTCGCCGGCCGGCAAGGTCCACTTCATCGCCGCCGCGTTCCCGTCGGCATGCGGCAAGACCAACCTCGCGATGCTGATCCCGACGCTGCCCGGCTGGAAGGCCGAGACGGTCGGCGACGACATCGCCTGGATGCGCTTCGGTGACGACGGCCGGCTCTACGCCGTCAACCCGGAGGCGGGTCTGTTCGGGGTGGCGCCGGGCACCGGCGAGGAGACCAACCCGAACGCGATCAAGACCCTGTGGGGGAACGCGGTCTTCACCAACGTCGCGCGGACCGACGACGGTGACGTCTGGTGGGAGGGCCTCACTCCGGACAAGCCCGCGCACCTCGTCGACTGGAAGGGCCGGGACTGGACGCCCGACTCGTCCGAGCCGGCCGCGCACCCGAACGCCCGGTTCACCGTGCCGGCGAGCCAGTGCCCGACCATGGCGCCCGAGTGGGAGAACCCGGCCGGCGTTCCCATCTCGGCGATCCTGTTCGGCGGCCGCCGCGCGACGGCCGTCCCGCTGGTGACCGAGGCGCCGGACTGGCAGCGTGGGGTGTTCTTCGGCTCGATCGTCTCCTCCGAGACCACCGCCGCCGCGGCCGGGGCGATCGGCAAGCTGCGACGGGACCCGTTCGCGATGCTGCCGTTCTGCGGCTACAACATGGCCGACTACTTCGCCCACTGGCTGAAGATCGGCAAGAACGCCGACCCGGCCAAGCTGCCGCGGATCTACTACGTGAACTGGTTCCGCAAGAGCCCCGAGGGCCGTTACCTCTGGCCAGGGTTCGGCGAGAACAGCCGCGTGCTGGCCTGGGTCGCGAGCCGGCTCGACGGCGAGGCGAAGGGCACGGAGACCCCGCTGGGCATCCTCCCGGCCCCGGGCGAGCTCCCCACCGAGGGCCTGGACGTCTCCGAGGCCGACCTGGAGACGCTGCTCTCCGTCGACACCGAGGTGTGGCGGCAGGAGGCGGAGCTGATCCCGGAGCACTACAACACCTTCGGCGACCGCCTGCCGGCGGAGCTGTGGGCGGAGCACGAGGCACTCACCAAGCGCCTCAACGGCTGACGGCCAGCCAGTCAGCTCGCGCGGGCTGAGCTCGGCGCGGGCCGGGCTTCTCGAGGACTGAACGGCCTCGAGGGCCAGGCGTCTGGACGGCTGACGACCGGAGGAGACCGACCGCACCGCGGCCGGTGTCCCTCCCCGGGGCGTCGAACCGGCGTCCGCGATCATTCGCGGGCGCCGGTTCGGCGTTTCGGGGACGGCCACGTCGCGGGGACGGCGCTGCGGGGAGAGCGGCCCGCGGCCCGTGCCGGCGCGGGGTAGCCGAGGGCGGGGTGCGCGCGGGACGGGCCCCGTGCCGTCGAGGCTGGTCCGCGGTGGGAAGAGTCTCACCGCGCCAGGAGGTCCGAGCGCCGCCGGCGCCGCGACCTGAGAAGAACTGATCGGTTTCGGTCCGTGAGATTATTCGCAGAGGGTGACTAGAACCGAGTCTTCGCCGAGCATGGACCACGAAGGGCACACAAAGACAAGCGAAGCGTGTTGTAAGAAGTTGGTCGCCATCTTGCGGGGTGGCGGCTAACGTGAGAGCCCTAGCGTCTCAAGTCGTGGTCCGACATCGGGTCGGCCACTCGGGAGGCCCCTCGGTGCCGCAACTGCGACAACGTCAGGAGGCCGGTACCCGGCTCCTGCTCAGGGGCCCGGTCCCGGATACCTCCGAGTAAGCGGGTGGGCGTGTGCCACGAACGCATGTCGTCGACACAAGCGTGCTGCTCTCTGATCCTGGCGCGCTGCTGCGGTTCGCGGAGCACAATGTCGTGCTCCCCCTGGTCGTCATAGGGGAGCTGGAAGGTAAGCGAAACCACCCGGAGCTGGGTTGGTTCGCCCGGGAGGCACTGCGCATCCTGGACGACCTCCGGATCCGCCACGGCCGGCTGGACCAGCCACTGCCGTTGGAGACCGGTGGAACGCTCCGAGTGGAACTTAACCACACCGACTCGTCCGTGCTTCCACCGGGGTTCCGCGTGGACGACAACGACTCCAGGATCCTCTCGGTGGCCCTCAACCTCGCGCGTGAAGGCGCCGAGGTGGTGCTGGTCACGAAGGACCTGCCGCTGCGTGTGAAGGCATCCGTGGTCGGGCTCGCCGCGGAGGAGTACCAGGCACTGTCGCCGGTCGACAGCGGCTGGAGCGGGATGGCGGAGCTGACCGTCAGCCAGGACGATCTCGACCGGCTCTACGCCAAGGAGCTCGTCGAGGCCGCGGAGGCGGCCGACCTGCCCTGCCACACCGGCCTCGTGCTCACCGCGCCCGGAGGGAGCGCCTCGGCACTCGGCCGGGTCACCGCCGACAAGTCCATCCAGCTCGTGCGCGGCGACCGCGACGCCTTCGGGCTGCACGGCCGCTCCGCGGAGCAGCGGGTGGCCCTCGACCTGCTCCTCGACCACGAGGTCGGCATCGTCTCCCTCGGTGGCCGCGCGGGTACGGGAAAGTCCGCCCTCGCCCTGTGCGCCGGCCTCGAGGCGGTCATGGAACGCCGGCTGCACCGGCGGGTCGTCGTCTTCCGCCCGCTCTACGCCGTCGGCGGCCAGGACCTCGGCTACCTGCCCGGCAGCGAGAACGAGAAAATGGCACCGTGGGCGCAGGCCGTCTTCGACACCCTCGGCGCGCTCGTGTCGCCCGAGGTCATCGAGGAGATCGTCGATCGGGGCATGCTCGAGGTGCTCCCGCTCACGCACATCCGCGGCCGCTCGCTGCACGACGCCTTCGTCATCGTGGACGAGGCACAGTCGCTTGAGCGGGGCGTGCTGCTGACGGTCCTGTCCCGGCTCGGCCAGGGCTCGCGGGTCGTCCTCACCCACGACGTCGCCCAGCGCGACAACCTGCGGGTCGGCCGTCATGACGGAGTCGCCTCGGTCATCGAGACACTCAAGGGCCACCCCCTGTTCGCCCACGTCACCCTGACCCGCTCCGAGCGGTCCCCGATCGCCGCCCTCGTCACAACCATGCTCGAGGACCTGGTGCTCTGATCGGGCCCAACCGGCCGAACTGGCCCAGTTTGGCCTAACCACCCCGAACACCTCCCCGAACCACCCACATCCACTGGACGTCCACTCCCGCGGAACATCGGGGCGCCCAGGGACCGTCGCTGCCCGGGCACGCCGCGGTGCGCGGGAGGCGTCGGGTGCCCGGGGGCGTCGGTCTTCGGGGAATCCGGGTGTCCGGGAACGCCTGCCCCGACGGCAGGCCCGGGGTGCGCGGCGACATCGCTGAACCGTGGCGGGTGAGTGAGTCTATAGACCCCCTCACCCGCCACAGACAGCCGCCACATATCGGCCCGGGCGCCAGGATGCTTGGGGGTGCAGGGCGTCGGGGAACGGGGTTGGGGCCTGCGGGGGGTCGGGAACTTGGGGGAGTCCGCGGTGGTTGTGTCTGTCGGAACTCCCCGGAGGTGGTTCGCGATGTTCTTCGGTCGCCACAAGACGACCCTCCCGACTGCCGACCAGGCCCTGCCTGGCCGCGGCACGCCGATCTTCACCGGCCCCGACCGTCACACCGTCCTCGGCACGTCCTTGCTCGGCCCCTTCCCGGAGGGGCTGCGTACGGCGGTGTTCGGGATGGGCTGTTTCTGGGGTGCGGAGCGCAAGTTCTGGCAGGTCCCGGGGGTGTACTCGACCGCGGTCGGCTACGCGGGCGGGATCACGCCCAACCCGACCTACGAGGAGGCCTGCTCCGGCCTGACCGGCCACACCGAGGCCGTGCTCGTCGTCTTCGACCCGGCGAAGGTCAGCTTCGCCGAGTTGCTGCGGGTCTTCTGGGAGGCGCACGACCCGACACAGGGCATGCGCCAGGGCAACGACGTCGGCACCCAGTACCGGTCGGCGGTCTACACGACCGGCGAGGACCAGGCCGCGGCCGCGCAGGCGAGCCGGGACGCTTTCCAACGCGTCCTCACCGCCGCCGGCTACCCGGAGATCACCACGGAGATCGCGCCCGCCGGCCCGTTCTACTACGCCGAGGAGTACCACCAGCAGTACCTGTCGGACGCCAAGAATCCCCACGGCTACTGCGGCCTGGGCGGAACCGGAGTCAGCTGCCCCGTCGGCCTCGCGTCAGCGGAGTCCTGAGCGATCGCCAGCCGGTTGGACCAAGCGCTCCGACCGGCTGGCGGCCAGTGTGTCCAGACCCGTGGCCGGTGTCGGAAGGGTCAGGGCGGGCAGCGCAGGTCAGGAGTCCCGAGACCCATGACCAGGTCGCAGTACGCGGCCCGGGTGACCTGCCAGCCCGCCGGGGTGAGTACCGCCTCGCCGAAGGCGCCCGAGGGGCTGCGTGCCGCCAGCAGGGCCTGGGGAGGCACTGTCGGGTCGGTGAACGAGACCCACAGCCCCGCCGAGACGGTGCCCGGGGCGACGACGAGCATCTGATCGATCTGCACCGACAGGGTGGCCGCGAACCGGGGGTACCGGGCCGCCACCTTGGCGCGCAGTGAGGCCAGTGCCGGGCCGTCCTGCACCGCGGCGGCGAACCGGTCGTCACGGACGCCGGCGGTGAAGGCGTCGTGGGGGTGGGGCGTTCTGGACATCGGTGGGGTGGCCTCCAACGGGTCGGCCGAGGCGACGACGGTGGCGGCGGAGCCACCGCCTTCGGTCCCGCGGTGGCCGCGGGTGATCGCCTTGAGGGTGTGGGTGCGGGTCCCGCCCGCGGGCTCAGGCGTCGACCACCCGGCGCCACGTCTCGTCGGTGATGATCACGTGGTCGAGGAAGCGCAGGCCCAGCAGCGCGGCCGACTCCCGGAGCCGGGTGGTGACGCGGCGGTCGTCCGCGCTCGGCTCGGGGTTGCCGTCGGGGTGGTTGTGGGCCACTCCGAACGCCGAGCCCCCGCAGCGCAGCACGTAGCCGAGCAGGTCGCGCATGCTCAGCGGGCTGTGGCCGGACGCGCCCTGCGTGAGCAGCCGCGCCCGCAGGATGCCCGCGTTGCCGTCGCAGACGACCACGACGACACGCTCGCCGCGCAGGCCGCGCAGCAGCGGCGCGGCGGCCTCGGCCAGTGCCGCCGTGCTGGTCAGCCCGGTGGCGCCGGCCGCCGGGGGCCGGGCGCGCCGGCCCAGGTGGAAGGCCGCGCAGACCCGGGCCGCCTTCGCCGGCCCCACCCCGGGCTGCGCGATCAGCTCCTGCGGGTCGGCCCGTGAGAGCTCGTACAGCCCGCCGTGCCGGGCGATGAGCCGCCCGGCGAGATCGACCGCGTCACAGCCGGGCGAGCCCGACCCGAGCAGGAGCGCCAGCAGCTCGCGATCGGCGAGTGCCTCGGCGCCCGCGGCCAGGGCTCGCTCGCGTGGCCGTTCCCGTATCGGAAGATCCTTCACCCGCATGGCTACCCCGTTCATGGGCGAGCGACATCACGAGCCGGGCCCGCCGTGCCCGGCGCCGTATCACGGTAGACGGCGGGTACGACGGGTTCCGCCAGTCGCGGCGCCCCGGGGGTATCGCAACGTCGCGGGGTGCCTGCGCGTCTGTTCTGTGCCTGCACACTTCGGCGCGTGGGGGAACATGTGGCTCGCCGCAACAACGACCACCGGACGTGGGACGAACTCAGCCGCCCGGAACAGCGGACCGGGCTGGCGCTGCTCGCCGCCGTCGGGCTCGTCGCGGTGATCGGGGTGTGGTTCCTGATCGGTGGTGACGGCGCGGACGCCGAGACCGGCGCGGCCGCGCCCCCGACCATCGACCTCGAGGCCGAGCTGGCCTACTGGTACCAGTCCACGTCGGCGGTGCGCACGGACGTTGCCAGGGCGGCCACCGACGTGCGCACCCACATCGGCGCGAACGACGGGATCTCGCTGCGGCCAGCCTGTGAGGTGCTGGACCGGGCGGCCCGGGACGCGGCCGAGATCCCGGCCGCGCCGCTGGAGTCGGCGGCTCGGACCTGGTCCGACGGTGCCGCGGCGTACGCCGGCGCGGCCAGGGCCTGCGGCAACCTCTTCGACGGCACGCCCGTCCCGCCGCCCACCCTGCTCACGCGCACGACGTCCGCCCTCGACACGGCGGACGGCCTGTGGGCTCGGCTGGCGTCCGACCTGGGTGAACCGGCCCTCGTGGTCCCTCCGGCCTGAGCCGGCCGGGTTCGGGCGGCGTGGCTTCGATGCTGCGACACTTCGGCTGATGGACTACCCAGCACAGTTCGAGGCCCACGCCGACGCCCTGCTGGCGGCCGCGTCGCGTGATCTCGACGCACCCGTCCCGAGTTGTCCCGGCTGGGACTGCCGCCGCCTGGTCTCCCACGTCGCCCGGTTGCTCGCCTCGACGGTGCGCCACCTGCCGCGGGGAACGACCGATCCGCCCGAGCTGGTGCCCCGCCCGCCCGCGGAGGCCGGCGAGCTCACCGCCTACTACCGGCGGATGGTCACCGAAACGCTCACGGTGCTTCGTGACGTCGATCCGGGCGCGCCGGCCTGGACGTTCGTCGCCGGGTTCGCCCCCGAGGTGGCCGGGTTCTGGCCGCGCCGGCTGGCCAACGAGTTCCAGGTGCACGCCTGGGACGCCGCCGCCGCGTTCGGTGCGCCGCCGGAGCTGGTCCCGCAGCTGGCCGCGGACGGCGTGGACGAGGTGTTGACGGTGCTGCTGCCGGCGGCGCGTGCGGCCGGGATCTCGCCGCCGGGCGAGGGCACCGCGCATGTGCACCTCACCGACCTGCCCGGCGAGTGGCTGGTGCGTCTGAACGGCCCCGCCGTCACGGTGACGCCCGAGCACGCCAAGGGGGACGCCGCGCTGCGGGGGCCGGCCGGGCCCGTCCTGCTCGCGTTGTGGGGGCGGCTCGATCCGGCCGCTCCCGGTCCGCGTGGGGACGGCCTCGCCGTCCACGGCGACGCCGCCATCCTGGCCGGGCTGCGGCCGGGCTGATCAAGGCCGTCCCGGTGCTCGCGGGTGCGGCGTTCCCGCCGGCGTGTCCTCAGGGATCCGCCGGCGGGAACGCCGCCGGCTCACGAAGTGCCGGTGGGCCGGCGGAACAGCGTGGCGGTGGGGGCCGCGGCGGTCAGCGTGGCCTTGGCCGGGGTGAACAGGAAGGACTTCTGCGGCAGGCCGTCCGGGCCGAGGAAGAACGCCTGCTCGATCGAGTCGACCTGGATGCGTGCCCCGGTGTCGTATCCCGCGCCGATCAGCCGGGTCGCCTGGATGGAGGCGATGTCCTCGGCGACGGTGCCCGGCGGGAGCGCGATCGCGGTCTGCGCGGGGGAGTCCCGCTGGAGGGACCACGCCGGATACACCCCGCTGGAGCGGAACGTGTTGGGGTTGCCGGAGAGCCGGACGCCCACGGACAGCCCGACCCAGGCGTCGTCGGTGTTCGGCTGGCCCAGCGTGCTCTTACGGATGACCAGGTACAGGTAGTTGCGGGGATCGCTGATCAGGTCGGTGGACGACGCCTCGGGGGCCTCGGTCACCTTGCCCTCGCGGTTCACCTCCTGGGCCATCACCCAGTACGTCCACGGGTTGCGGTCCATGACCCGCTCGCGGGCCTCGTCCGCCTGGTCCAGGGGCTCGCCCAGGGCGAGGGAGAAGCGCATCCTGCCGTCCGTCGGGTCGCACATGTTGTTGTTCAGCGTGCAGGTCTGCAGGACGGGGTGGGTGCCCTCGAGACGTCCGGTGAACGGGGCCTGGACGTGCTCAGGCGCCTGGATCACGGCGCTGCCCGGTACGGCGTTGCCGGCGGCGTCGACCTCGACCTGGTAGGTCCACTCGATGTCGGTGGTGCGGCCCCAGCGGGCCATCAGCGCGGGCGTGGACGTCCCGCCGTCCTCGTTGCTCCAGATCATGGAGTAGGTGAACAGGCGGTGCCCGGAGACCGCGGTCGGGGCCTCGGAGTAGAAGGCGACGAGCGGGGCGTCGGTGAGGGCGTTCTGGAAGGGGCCGGTCGCCGGTGTCCCGGGCAGAAGCGCGGGGTTGACCGCCGTGCGCCCGTAGAGCACCGGGGCGTTGCGGGCCGCCGCGTACTGGGGGTCACCGGGCGCGATCGTGCGGAAGGCGAAGTCCGACAGCTTCGCCGTGGACGACCCCTGCGGGGAGCGGTCCTCGGCGAACAGCAGCCGCAGGTTGTGCTTCCCGGGGGTGAGCGCGCCGAGGGCCAGGCCGCGCCGGATCGGGAACGACGCGGGGATCACCACGTCCGTCGTGTAGGTGCCGTCGACGAACACGGAGACCACGGCGGACTCGGAACCGACCGTTCCCCAGGAGACGCCCGGGGCGGACGTGGTCACGTCGAGCACGACCTCGCCCGCGTTGTCCACGCTGAACGGGACGGTCGTCTCGGCCGCGCGGTCGAGCACCACCTCGGCGGGCGCGGCGGGCGCGTCACCGCTCGAGTCACACGCCGCGACGGTCACGGCGAGCAGGGTGGCGGCGAGCCCGCCACCGAGCAGTCGGCGAATTACCCCAGGCACCCGATTCTCCTTCTGTGATCCGGGAGCACCCGCCGCGCTGCGGCCGTCCCACCCGTCCCGAATCGTCACGCGATCCTGCGTTTCTCCATCCTGACGTCTCAGCCGCGTTCGGTCGCAGCCGCCTCCCCCTAATGGGGGGTGTCATCCTGGAAGGTCCAGTTGGGGGGCACCCGTTTGGTCACTCTCGGTTGAGGGTGCGGGTGGGGGTCGGACGTCCGCGAGCGGGGTGACCGCTGCCGCGGGTGGCGGATGTCGCCTGCCGCGACGGCCGGGAATCCCTCCGAACGTGCCCGCGGCGGACGCGGAGGCGCAGGCCCGTCCGGCATCATTCTTGAGGGGTACGTGCAGCAGGGGTGCGTGAGCGCGTGGAGACAGACGCCCGGAGCCAGGAACGCTCGTACCCATGGCACGCCATCGGCAGCCAGATCAGGGCTCCCCGCCGCACGGGTCGTCGGCTGGGTGGGGAGCCGCCCGACCACAGGCCGTCGAAGCACGCGGGGAGGCACCGTGCGCAAGTTCGTGATCATGGGCGTGCAGGGCAGCGGGAAGGGGACCCAGGCGAAGCTGATGGCCGACGAGCTCGACCTGGTCCACATCAGCGTGGGCGACGTGTTCCGCTGGAACGTGCAGAACCACACCAAGATCGGCGCGCAGGTGCGGCGGATCGTGGCCAGCGGGCACCTGGTGGGCGACGACCTCGTCGAGTCGGTGGTCCGCACCCGGCTCACCGAGCACGACTGGAACTACGGGTTCATCATCGACGGGTTCCCGCGCAACGCCAGGCAGGCGGAGTTCTTCCTGGAGAGCTACGACATAGACGGCGTCATCTACCTCGACCTGCCGGACGAGGAGGTGGTGCGCCGGGTGCTGGCCCGCCGGCTGTGCTCGCGATGTGGTCTTGACTACAACCTGATCGCGAGCCGGCCGCAGATCGAGGACACCTGTGACGTCTGTGGGGGCGCGCTGGTGACGCGCTCCGACGACAACCCCGAGGCCCTTGCGGTGCGGCTCTCGGAGTACCACGCGAAGACCCGGCCGGTGATGGAGATCTTCCAGCGCAAGGAGCAGGTCGCCGTGGTCGACGCGCGGCGCTCCGTTCTGGAGGTGCAGGCGGAGATCCGCGACCAGTTCGCCCTGCCGTCACCGCGCGCGATGGCACGGTGACCGTCCCGCCCGGCGGATCCACTCTGGCCCGGTGATGATCCGCCGGCCCGGCGGTAATCCCCCGGGCCGGGGGAGTCACTGCTTCTGGAAGACGACCGCGATCGCGTTCGCGGAGCCGACGCCGGCGGCCCCGATCGTCCCGGTCACGCCCTTGCCCCGGAACTCGATCGAGCTGGCGATGCCGGCGACACCGACGTCCCGGGTGATCTCGTACCCGGCGGCCGGCAGCGCCTGGCGGTAGAAGGCGCGGGCGGCGTCGCTGTCCACGCCCTCCATCGTGAAGGTGGAACGGCTGCCGGTGGTCGTCCCCACCTTCACGGTGGCGCCGGGCGGGATCGGGAAGTCGGGCGGGATGTTCGTGCCGCGCAGCGCCTCCGCCCCGGTCGCCGTGTCGACTCGACCGACGCCGGGCAGCGACGTCGGGAGCGCGGTCGGGATCGCCGTCGGCAGCGAGGTCGGCAGGGACGTCGGCAGGCCGCTGGGCAGGCTGGTAGGCAGGCTCGCCGAGGGCTTCGGGACGTCCAGGTCGCCGTCGGAGCCGTTGCAGCCGGCGAGGGTGACCGCGGCCACGGCCGCCATCCCCACCGCCAGCAGCCTGCCCCGGTATACCCGCGGCCCGACCTGGGTGAGGGCGATTTTCGGCATGCCCGGTCCTCCCCGTGCTCATGATCGCGCCGTGCCGCCGCGGCCCGTCATGCGGCGGATCTACACAAGATCGACTGAGGACACCCTAGCGGCACGTCGTCCGAACCCGTCTCATCGTGTCACGAACGCGACGACTCGCCGCATCCCGCCGAACTCGCCCCGCCCCCGGAACTCCCCGCATCCCGGGGGAACTCCCGGCATCCCCTGCGAACCAGGTGGATTGGGCGGGGGACAAGTGGGGGATAGGGAACTACGTGCCACCCGGAGGCGGGACCACCGCCGCCTCGGGCCCGGCGCGGGCGGGCGCCGCGGGCGGGGTCGCCCGGGTTGGGCGCGCGGCGCGGTCGCACGATTCCGGCGACTGATCGTCAGGCCTGCTGGTCATGGCGTTTTAGCCCACTGTGCCCCCATTGTCCATACCTGGAGTCAGGGAGTGCGCACGGAGCCGGTCCGATAAGTGTCACCCCATCTGGGGGGTGCCTTGGGCGGCTTACACCTGTACGTTCCTTTTGTGGCGGTCACGAACAACGCGGTGATCGGTGTTGCGCTGGGGTACATCGAGGCCAACCCCGACGAGACGGACCTACTACGTTCCCTGATCGTGCTTGCGCTGCATGGGCCGCCCGTCGTCACCCGCTCCACGACTCCGGCCCATGTCACGTGCAGCGCGGTGCTGGTCTCGCCCGACTGGCGGGTGCTGCAGACCAGGCGGCGCCCCGCCAGGAACTGGCGGCTGCCGGGCGGGCACATCGACCCCGAGGACCAGTCGCTGCTCGGCGCCGCGCTGCGCCATCTCGCGACGGAGGCCGACATCGAGGCGAACGGCCTGATCCCGGCGAGCGTGTTACCCGTTGACGTGACGGCCCACCCCATCGACGCCGTCCCCGCGCTCAGCGAGCCCGAGCACGTGCACTACGAGGCCACTTTCCTGCTGCACGTCGACGACCGCACGCTGCCCGAGCCGTCGGGCCGGGGGATCTCCCGCCGCTGGGTGAACCTCGCCGACGTACGCGGCAAGCTCGGCGACAAGCTCCGGCTGGCCTCCAACCGCGCCGAGGTCTGACCTACCGCTCCGAATGACCTCGGACAATGTGTTCCGTGATGTGACGGATCCGCGTCCGGGTTATTTCTCGGCCACGGCGTCGGCCGGCCTGGTCGCTGTGGCCGGTGAAATCCGCGAAACAATACGCGCACCCTCTTCTCTCGCGTCCCGGCCGCCGCTACACACATCTGGTGGCAGCGCGCGGGACCGGCCGGCGGGGGACGACCCCTGTCGTCGATGGCCCTGGCCCTGACCCTGGCGCTGGTCGGCTGCATCGCCTGCTCCTCGTGCCTTCCCCTGCCACGGCGGTCCTGCCCGCTCCCGGTGAGGCCCCCGCCGCGCCAGCCGCCCGCGATTCCCCTCGGGCGGACGGCGACGGAGTCGACCCGTTGAGCACCCCGCCGACCCGTCCCCTGATCGGGGTCAGGGGACGGGTCGGAAAAATATCCGGGCAGTACTGATGGATCTTTAGCTGAAAGCGATTCGACAAGCACGGCCACTCCGGGCGGACCGGATTCGGCGAGCGGGCCGGACGGGGCGACCAGTGTGGTGGGTGGGCGGGGGCGGGCTTCAATGTGGATCCCTGCTCTCCGAGCCCGCCTCGGGATGACGCCGGGTTCGGCCGGACGGTCCTGCCTGGGACAACGTCCGGCTGACGACGGGGCGCGGTCGTAGGCTTCTGGAACGGGTGCCGGCGGCCGAGTGCCGGGTGCCGGGTGCCGGTGAAGGGGAGCGGCGTGGACACGATTCCGATCCGGTTCGTCGACGGTCACATGGTGCTCGACATCGCCGAGTCACTGTCGACGGTGCGCTGCGACGGCAGCCACCTGTGGCTGGGCGGCGACGAGACCGTGACGATCGAGCGGGTGACCCGCTCGGCGGACGGCGACTGCTACGGCGGGCACGTGAGCTTCCAGGTGGGCGACTTCCTGGCGCTGCCCGAGCCGGCCGACGCCGACGGGGTCGTGCCGGAGATCGACATCGAGGGCCTGGACCTCGCAGGCGGCTACCTCTGGTTCACCGGGTCGCACGCCAGGACGCGCAAGCGGGTGCGGCCCGACCACGCCACCGAGGCGGCGCTCACCCGGCTCGCCAAGGTGAGCAACAACGCCAACCGGCACATCATCGGCCGGATACCGGTCGTGGAGACGCCCGACGGGCCCGTGCTGGCCGCGTCGGCGCCGGACCCGGCGAACCCGGGCCGGAAGTTGTCGGCGGCGGCCCTGGGCCTACGCAAGAGCACCCGGCTCACCCGCGCGCTGCGCGACGACCCGCACCTGGGGCCCTTCCTCACGATCCCCAGCAAGGACAACGGCCTGGACATCGAGGGACTGGCCGTCGTGGGGGAGCGGATCTACCTGGGCCTGCGGGGCCCCGTGCTGCGCGGCTGGGCCGTCGTCATCGAGCTGCGGCTGGCCGGCAGCGACGGCCCCGACCTGCTGCTCGCCCCGCTCGACGACGGCCCCTACCGCAAGCACTTCCTCGACCTGGGCGGCCTCGGGGTGCGCGACATGATCCCCTACGGGGACGACCTGCTCGTCCTCGCCGGGCCGACGATGGATCTCGACGGCCCGGTCCGCATCCACGCCTGGCGGGGCGCGGTGCGGGCGGAGACGTCCGTCGTGGTGCGTGGCACCGTCATCGAGAAGATCATGGACGTCCCCTACGGCGATGGAGTGGACCACGCCGAGGGCATCACCCTGATCCCCGACCCGGGTGGTTCCGGCGGGCAGGCGCTGCTGGTCGTCTACGACAGCCCCGCTCCGCACCGCCGCCGGCACCGCCACGAGATCGTCGCGGACGTCCTGCCCCTGCCGCCCGCCGCCGGCTAGCCCGCCGTCACAGGTGACGGCCCGAGATGCGGGCCACCGCCCGCATCTTGTTCATCGCGTCGAGCGCGGCGACCTTGTAGGACTCCGCCAGGGTCGGGTAGTTGAAGACGGTGTCGACCAGGTAGTTGACCGTTCCGCCGCAGCCCATCACGGCCTGCCCGATGTGGACCAGCTCGGTGGCCCCGGTGCCGAAGACGTGGATGCCGAGCAGCCGGCCGTCCTCCGGGCTCACCAGGAGCTTGAGCATGCCGTAGGAGTCGCCCAGGATCGCGCCGCGGGCCAGCTCGCGGTAGCGGGCGATGCCCACCTCGAAGGGCACCGCGCGCTCGGTGAGCTCGTCCTCGGTGCTGCCGACGTAGGAGATCTCCGGGATCGTGTAGATGCCGATCGGCATCAGCTCGGCCCGCATCCCCGTGGCCGGCTCGCCGCACGCCGCGTAGGCGGCCAGCCGCCCCTGCTCCATGGACGTCGCCGCCAGGGCCGGGAAACCGATCACGTCACCGACGGCGTAGATGTGGTCCACCTCGGTGCGGAAGTCCGGGCCGACCAGGATCCGGCCGCGGTTGTCCGCGGAGAGCCCGGCGTTCTGCAACTGGAGGACCTCGGTGAGCCCCTGCCGCCCGGCGGAGTACATGACGGTGTCGGCGGGGATCTTCTTGCCGCTCTCCAGCGTCGTGAGGGTGCCGCCGTTGTGGCGCTCGACGGAGACCACGGACTCGCGGAACCGGAAGGTCACCGCGAGGTCGCGCAGCTGGTACTTGAGCGCCTCGATGATCTCCAGGTCACAGAAGTCCAGCATCCGGTCGCGCCGTTCGACGACGGTGACCTTTGTGCCCAGTGCCGCGAACATCGAGGCGTACTCGATGCCGATCACTCCGGCGCCGACCACGACCATCGAGCCGGGGATCCGGTCGATGTCGAGGATCTGGTCGCTGTCGACGACCGTGCGGCCGTCGAAGTCCACCGAGTCGGGCCGGGCCGGCCGGGTGCCGGTGGCAATGATGATCTTGTTGGCGCGGACCTGTCGTTCCTCGACCCCGCCAGGCCCGCGGACGCTCACGGTGTTCGGGTCGAGGAAGGTCGCGAGCCCGGAGAGGACCTGGACCCGGTTGCGGGTGAGCTGGCTGCGGATCACGTCGATCTCGCGGCCGATCACGTGCTGCGTCCGTGCGGAGAGGTCCGCGACCGTGATCTCGTCCTTGAGCCGGTAGCTCTGGCCGTAGACCTCTCGCTGGGCCAGGCCCGTCAGGTACATGACGGCCTCGCGCAGCGTCTTGGACGGGATGGTCCCCGTGTTGATGCAGACCCCGCCGATCATGTCCCGCTTGTCGACGACCGCGACGCTGCGCCCGAGTTTGGCCGCGGCGATGGCAGCCTTCTGCCCGCCGGGCCCGGAACCGATGACAAGGACATCGACCTCGTGCACGTCGTTTCCCCCTGTCATTTATCGTGTCGCGCCGAGGCTATCCGCCCAGGAGGCCCGGAACCTCCGTCGGTCGGTGTTGTTACGCCGTTTTCTCGCCCAGGTCCCCAGAACGTCACACCAGTCGCGCCATGTCATGGCTTGCGTTCCCATCGTCACACGCCGACGTGGGGGGACGGCGTGGTCCACCCGTGCTCACCCGGCCCGTGCCGGCCCGTGGTCACCCGGGCCCCGTGTCGGCCCGTGGTCGCCCACCGGCCGGAGGAAACCCAGAAACCCGTGGTGCGGCCCGTAACGAAAGCCGAGCCGCCTCGTTGGACAGGGCATCGGGGGTCGCGGGGGTCGTGGAGGCTGGCTGGGGGGTCTTCCACGGCTCTCGCGACGGGGTATGCCGACCTGCCGTGGGGATGGCGTGCTCCCGGCCAGTGGCCGGGGGAACAGGCGTCGGCATCGGGACCCGGCTCCCGCACGTTCGTGGAGCCGGGTCCGTTCCCTGTCCCACCGCTACGGGCCCCCCGGGCCCGTCCCCCCCGTTCCGCCTGATCGAGCGCACCGACGGGCCGAGTCGCGCCCGAGGGTGCCGGCGGCGAAAGCCGAGCACCCGTGGGAGGCGCACCCGCGGGCGACCGCCCACGGGTGCGGCTACCGGTCCGTCCTACGGGTGCGTCATCGACAGGACGTCGAGCGCGCTGTCCAGCTCGGCCTCGGTGAGCTTGCCGGCCTGGACGTACCCGCGCTCGATCACGACCTCGCGGATCGTCTTCTCCTCGGCCAGCGACTGCTTGGCGACCTTGGCCGCCTCCTCGTAGCCGATGTACTTGTTGAGTGGCGTCACGACCGACGGCGAGGACTCCGCGTAGCGGCGGCAGCGCTCGACGTCCGCGACGATGCCGTCGATGCAGCGGTCGGCGAACAGACGGCTGATCGTCGACAGGATGTGGATCGACTCGAGCAGGTTGCGGGCGATGACCGGCAGCATCACGTTGAGCTCGAAGTTGCCGGCCGAGCCGCCGAACGCCACCGCCGCGTCGTTGCCGACCACCTGGGCCACCACCTGGCAGACCGCCTCGGGGATGACCGGGTTCACCTTGCCGGGCATGATCGACGACCCGGGCTGCAGGTCCGGCAGCCTGATCTCGCCCAGCCCGGCCCGCGGGCCCGAGGACGCCCACCGCAGGTCGTTCGAGATCTTGTAGAGCGACACCGCGATCACCCGCAGCACGCCGGACGCCTCGACGAGGCCGTCCCGCGAGGCCTGGGCCTCGAAGTGGTTGCGGGCTTCGGTGAGCGGGAGCCCGGTGCTCGCCGCCAGCTCCTCGATGACCGCCGCCGAGAACCCCGGCGGCGTGTTGATGCCGGTGCCGACCGCGGTGCCGCCCAGCGGCAGCTCGCCGATCCGGGGCAGCGCGCCGTTGAGCCGCTCGACACCCAGCCGGACGGCCGCCGCGTACCCGCCGAACTCCTGGCCGAGGGTCACCGGCGTGGCGTCCATGAGGTGGGTGCGCCCCGACTTGACCACCTCGGCGAACTCGGTCGTCTTCCGCTCCAGTGAGACGGCGAGGTGATCGAGCGCGGGGATCAGCTCGTGCACGATCCCCTGGGTCGCCGCCACGTGGATCGAGGACGGGAACACGTCGTTCGACGACTGCGAGGCGTTCACGTGGTCGTTCGGGTGAACGGCCCGGCCGAGCCGCTCCGAGGCGAGCGACGCCAGCACCTCGTTGGTGTTCATGTTGGACGACGTGCCGCTGCCGGTCTGGAAGACGTCGAGCGGGAACTGGGTGTCCCAGTCGCCCCGGGCCACCTCGCCGGCGGCCTCGGCGATCGCCGCGGCGATGTCACCGTCGAGAACGCCGAGCTTGGCGTTCACGGTCGCGGCCGCGGCCTTGATCCGCGCGAGCGCCGCGATGTGGGCGCGCGAGATGCGCTGGCCGGAGACGGGGAAGTTCTCGACCGCCCGCTGCGTCTGCGCTCGCCACTTCGCCGCGGCCGGCACCCGCACGTCACCCATGCTGTCGTGCTCGATGCGGTATTCCTGCTCGCTCATGACTCGTGCTCGCTCATGCGCCGATCTCCCGAGATGTCCGTCGACCTTGATCTGGCTTGCCGCCGATCCGGCTTGCCGCGGAACCGCCCGCGGCGCTGGCGATGACAGGCCACTGCCGACCCTAGGACATCAGGTGCATCCGTCGCCTCGGCCGGCATCCCCGGCGGGCGCTCGTCACATCGCCCGAGACGGGCCTGCGCGGGCGGCATGCCGGGCGGCCGGCACCCGTCACCGGGCCACCACAGACGAACGTCCGGTGCCGCACCAGGCTGGCGCGGCACCGGACGGAGAGAAACACGATGGGTGGACCGGGCTACGAGCGAAGCCGGTGACCAGCACGGGCGTCGACGATCATCCGACCGGGTGGCGCAGCCGCCCGATGGGACACGGTCCTCACACCACGCGCGGTGACCCAGGCGTGAGGGGGCCGCCGGCAGCACGACCGACCGGAATTTCCGGCGCTGGCTGGACGGCCCGTTGGTGCCGGCGCCGACGACGCCTCCGGCCGCGACCGCCCGAATGCGGCGATGCGGCTTGGACGGCGGCGCCGACGCCGGATGAATGTCGGCGGAGTGGATATCGCTGGAGTGACGTACCGCTGGAGTGACGTACCGCCTGGTGCCGTCGGCGCGCTCAGGATGAGCGAGCGTCAGGCGCCCGCGGCCCGCTCCCGGGCACGCATGTCGCGACGCAGCTCCGGCGGGAGCGCGAACAGCAGGTGCTCGTCCGCCGAGGTGACTTCCTCGACGTCGTTGAACCCGCGGTCCGCCAGCCACGCCATGACCCCGGTGACGAGTTCCTCGGGGACGGACGCCCCGCTCGTCACACCAACCGTCTCGACACCGTCGAGCCAGCCCTCATCCACCTCGGCGCAGTCGTCCACGAGGAACGACTTGGGTGCACCGGCGTCGAGGGCGACCTCGACGAGCCGGACCGAGTTGGAGGAGTTCGGTGAGCCGACCACGATGAGCAGGTCGACCTTCTCGGCGATCTCCTTGACGGCCACCTGGCGGTTCTGGGTGGCGTAGCAGATGTCGTCGCTCGGCGGCCCCTGCAGATGCGGGAACCGCTCGCGAAGCGCCTTGACCGTTGTCTGCGTCTCGTCGACCGAGAGCGTCGTCTGCGAGAGGAACGCGACCCGCTTCGGGTCCCGGACCTTCACAGCGGCGGCGTCCTCAGGACCGTCGACCAGATGGATACGGTCCGGCGCCTGGCCGGTGGTGCCTACTACCTCCTCGTGGCCCTCATGACCGATGAGGAGGATGTCCAGATCCTCCTTGGCGAACCGGCGAGCCTCGGAGTGGACCTTGGTAACGAGGGGGCACGTCGCGTCAATGGTGCGAAGCTGACGCGAGGAAGCCTCCTCGTGGACCGTCGGTGCCACGCCGTGCGCCGAGAACACCACCGTGGCGCCGTGAGGCACCTCGTCGGTCTCTTCGACAAAGATCGCGCCCTTCGCTTCCAGCGTCTTGACGACGTGAGCGTTGTGCACGATCTGCTTGCGTACATACACCGGCGACCCGTACAGATCGAGTGCCTTCTCGACGGTTTGGACCGCGCGATCGACACCCGCGCAGTAGCCGCGCGGCTTGGCCAACAAGACCCGCCCCATGTCGCAGCAGTCTACGCGGGAGCAGCGAGGCTGGAAGAGCGGCGAGCGGAGCATCACCGGATGGGCAGCATCGTCCGGCCCGCCGGTGACCTTCCCCCGTGGGGGAGGTCGTACGGTTCGACAGGTGCCCCTGACCTCGACCCCGGACGAGCCGCTCCCGGTGCGGACGATCTCCCGGGCGTTGGGTGACTGGATCTCCCGGCTCGGTCGCGTATGGGTGGAAGGTCAGGTCACCGAGATCTCCCGCCGGCCGGGCATGAACACGGTCTTCCTCACCCTGCGCGACCCTGTCGCGGACGTCTCCCTGCGGGTCACCTGCCCCCGGGCGGTGTGCGACGCGGTCGGTCCCGGGCTCGTCGACGGGGCCCGGGTGGTGGTCTGGGGCAAGCCCAGCTTCCACCCCGGCCGGGGCACGTTGGCCCTTGCTGTAGTGGAGATTCGCCCTCTGGGGGCCGGTGCGCTGCTGGCCCGGCTGGAGCGGCTGAAGGCCACGCTCGCCGCCGAGGGACTCTTCGCGGCGAGCCGCAAACGGCGGCTCCCGTTCCTCCCGACGGCGGTCGGCCTCATCACCGGGCGTGCATCCGCCGCCGAGCGCGACGTGATCGAGAACGCCCGCCGCCGGTGGCCCGCGGTACGCATCGAACTACGGGAAGTGGCGGTCCAGGGCCCCCTCGCGGTGAGCCAGATCCTCGACGCGCTGTCCGATCTGGACGCCGACCGCGCCGTCGAGGTGATCGTCATCGCCCGCGGCGGGGGCTCCCTGGAAGATCTCCTACCGTTCTCGGACGAGGCCCTGCTGCGCGCCGTTGTCGCCGCCCGGACACCTGTCGTGTCGGCAATCGGACACGAGCAGGACACCCCCCTGCTCGACTTTGTGGCCGACGTCCGAGCCTCCACGCCGACCGACGCCGCCAAGCGTGTGGTCCCCGACGTCTCCGAGCAGTCAGCGCTGGTGGAGGCCCTGCGCAGCCGGGCCCGCAGGGTCCTCGCGCACCGCCTCGACCTCGAACGACGCCGGCTGGCGGACCTGCGGGCCCGTCCCGTCCTGGCAGCCCCGCTGCGCGAGATCGACCGGCGCGAGCAGACCGTCGGGGCGCTGCGCTCGCGCTCGCTGCGCTGCCTCACCCACGCGGTGGACGTCGCCGAGCGCGACCTCGTCCACGCGGCGGCACGCATGCGGGCGCTGTCCCCGGCGGCCACGCTGGAACGCGGCTACGCCCTGATCCAGAACGCGGACGGCGCGGTGATCCGCTCACCGGCCGAGATCGAGGCCGGCGACCCGCTGACCGTCCGGGTCGCGGGCGGTACCTTCGCCGCCAGAGCGGAGTGACCACCACGCGGCGCTCGAACGGTTCTCCCGGTGTTCTCGTCTCTCGGTGTTCTCAGCGTTTTCGGTGCTCTCGAGCCCGGGCGCGGGCTCACGGCCGTCGAGCGGGACAGCCGTCGAACGGGACAGGAGAAGGCACATGACCGATCTTGACCGTCAGCGGAGCCCCACCACCGGACCCGGTTCGGATGGTGTTCCGGAGACCACGCCAGGGACTACGGCGGGTACTGCGCCAGGACCGACCTCCGGGGTCGCCACGGGTGTCACCCCGGGGACCACTCCCGGTCTCACCTTCGAGGCGGCTCGCGCGGAGCTGGAGGACGTCGTCCGCAGGTTGGAGGCCGGGGGATGCGCTCTGGAGGAGTCCCTCGCGCTCTGGGAACGCGGCGAGGAGCTCGCCGCCGTCTGCCAGCGCCTCCTCGACGGCGCCCGGGCCCGCCTCACCCCCGCCCCGACCGCCGAACCTTCCTGAGTCCCACCGGCCGAACCTCCTGGCATCGCGCCGCGCTGCTCCTCCGCGCTGGTCGTTCTCGACCTGCCGGTGGTCTTCCCGGAACCCCCGTCAGCCCGGGGCCGGGTCTCCCGTTCCCGGGCGCGGAGGACACAGAGCCATCCAGATCGTCGATCTTCCACCTGCCCCGGGATCCCGGACTCCGGGAGCCGGGGCGCCTGAGCCTGCCAGGCCACGAACCGGGGACTCCCAGCCCGCACCTCCAACCCCAAAACCCCAAAACCCCAAACCATCACGAATCATTCGCGGCCTGAAGATCGCTTCTGATGTGTGGGGGGGGGGGGGGGGGGGGG
>NZ_CASGGV010000312.1:0-43354 GCF_949319125.1 Frankia sp. Hr75.2
CGTGTTCCTGCAACGGATCTACGTGTTCTTCGTCGTCGAACACGCCACCCGCCACGTTCACGTCCTCGGGGTCACGAGACATCCGACCGTGGCGTGGGTCACCCAGCGCGCCAGGAACCTCCTGATGGACATCGAGGACCGCAGCCACCGGTTCCGGTTCCTTATCCGTGACCGCGACACGAAATTCACGGCTTCCTTCGACGCCGTCTTCGCCGTGTGGGGTGCTAGAAGTCGGCTTGGGTCTGTGAGCTGGGGTGATGCGGCAGTGCGGCTGTCGGCATGATGGTCGGCTATGTCCGTGAGGCTGCTCTATCTGATCTTCGTGCGGGTGTGCGGGTGGCTGGTTCTCCTCGGCTGTTCGTCGGCGTCCAAGAACATCGAGCTGCTCGTGCTGCGGCACGAGGTCGCGGTGCTGCGCCGTACCCAGCCCAAGCCCCGGTGGGACTGGGCGGACCGGGCGCTCCTTGTCGCACTGATCCAGCTCCTACCAAAGACGCTGCGAGCACACCGGCTGGTCACCCCGGCACCGTCCTGCGGTGGCACCGCCGTCTGATCACACGGAAATGGACCCATCCGCAGCGGACGGGACGACCACCGGTCAGCACGGAGATCGCGACCCTCATCGAGCGGCTCGAGACCGAGAACACGACATGGGGCTACCAGCGGATCCAGGGCGAGCTCCTCACACTCGGCCCCCGGGTCAGCGCCTCCACGATCCGCCGAGTCCTGACGTCCCTCGGGCTGCCCCGGCACCGAAACGCCAGACCGACACGATGTGGCGACAGTTCCTGCGTACGCAGGCATCGACCATGCTGGCCGTGGACTTCTTCCACGCCGACTGCGCCGTGACGCTGCGGCGTCTGTACTGCTTCTTCGTCCTGGAGGTCGGCTCCCGGACCGTGCACATCCTCGGGGTCACCGCCAACCCCGACGGACGATGGACCACCCGGCAGATCCGCAACCTCCTCATGGACCTCGGCGACCGGACGGCCGACTTCCAGGTCCTGATCCGCGACCGCGTCGGACAGTTCACCGCCTCCTTCGACGCGGTCCTCGCGGATGCCGGTATCGACGCGGTCGAGATCCCACCCCGGACTCTGCGGGTGAACGCCTACGCGGAACGGTTCGTCCGCACGGTCCGAACGGAAGTCACCGACCGGATGCTGATCGTCGGTGCACGGCACCTGCGCACCGTCCTGGCCGAGTACGCACGGCACTACAACGGACGACGACCCCACCACGGCCGCGGCCTTCAACCACCACGGCCCGACCACCCCATCGCCGACGTCACGACGACACGGATCAAGCGCCGACCCGTCCTCGACGGCTTGATCAACGAGTACGAACGGGCCGCCTAAAACCCCAGGTCAGCGCCGATGGCCCAGTTCTGACACCCCACAGGGTCGGGGCCTTCCTCCCAAGGCTCCCGCGTCGCGGGCCCGGGTCCACTCCACCAGATGCGAGGAGAACAGACCCTCCCGCCGCAGGATCGCGCCTTTCTCTCCATGTGGAGCGCTCTCGTACTCGGCGACGATCCGCAGCTTGTACGCCGCGTTGAACACCCGCTGCGACGGACGAGGAGTGGGATCACGCCGAGACGACGACCCGCCAGGGTGCTCCGGGGACTCTGACTCCACGAACACGAGGATCTCCGAGCACGCCCTCTGTAGCCAACCCGCACCCATCGGGTGTCTCACCCGAGGCTGACACGGAGGGGCCAGCGCACTTCGACTCACCGCCTGATCTGCCCGGCCGTCGCCACGGGGTCCCGCTACCGGGAGCAACAGAGCCCCTGTGGGCTACTTGCGTCCTACCCCGCAGTAGCCGCAGATCTCGGCATCGGAGAGGTGATCTGCGGTGCCGTCAGGGCGCCACCGGTGGATGACCTGCACTCCTGGATCGACGAGCGTCAGTCCGTCGAACAGTCGCTCCACCTCCGCGCGGCTACGGAACTGGCACTCCAGGCCCCGCTCACGGTAGCTGGTCTCGATGCGTTGAGCGTTGGGATCGAGGTCGGCGGTGCCGTGGCTGAGGACGAGGTAGCTGCCAGCGGGAAGAGCATCGAGGAAGTTGCGGACGATGGTGTAGGGTGCGTCGCCCTCGACAAAGGGCAAGACTGCGAGAAGAGACAGCGCGACAGGGCGGGTCAAATCGAGAGTGTCGCGCAGCGCCGGGGCGGCCAGAATTTGATCAACGTTGCGTACATCGGCGTCGAGGTAGACAGTGCGACCTTCGGGGGTGCTGGTCAGCAGCGCCCGGGCGTGGGCAAGGACGATCGGGTCGTTGTCGGCGTAGACCACTCGGGCGTCCGGGGCAATGCCCTGGGCGACCTCGTGCAGGTTCGGGCTGGTCGGGATGCCTGTCCCGATGTCCAGGAACTGCCGGATACCCACCTCACCGGCCAGATACCGGATCGCGCGGACCAGGAAGGCCCGGTTCTCTCGAGCGGCATCACGCAAAGTTGGGAAGACGGCGATAGCTTGTTCGGCGCCTTCCCTGTCGGCCGGGAAATTATCCTTCCCGCCAAGATAGTAGTCGTACATGCGCGCAGAGTGCGGGGCATCGGTCCGTAGTTCGACCGTGTCCACCTTGTCTACCAGGGTCTTCCAGCGACGGTGACCCGTCGGAGTGTCGCTCACGCCCCGCCCTCCCAACATCATCAGTGATGTTCAGGTTATCTCTCCGCGCTCGCTGTGGGCCGGGTGGCCTAGGATGCCGCCGGGAGGCAACCAAGAGTCGAGGCCTCCCAGACTACGGTGCTTCGTCCGCAGACCGTACTGGTAGGTGGGCGACGTGGTGATGGCGTGTGGCGTGGTGGTGGGTGTGCCACGATCGGCCTCGTGTCGGTAACCGCAGGCAGGGTCGACGCTGTGGCGCGCCGTGAGCCGTTCTCGGGCGACGCGGCAGCTTGAGCTCCGCGGCCGACGGCCTGTTGCGCTTTTCGATTGCCGCGTGTTGCGATTTGCCGCCTGGCGGCGGTCAGCGTTCGCTGGCTGTTGTTCTTGTGTTGAAGTGGCGGCGAATGTGAGTCCGCATCGACTCGTCAAAGACAAGGAAGCGACCTGGACCCTGCCGCTTCGCTGCGTACATCGCCATGTCGGCAGTACACAGGAATTCGTCGGCGTCGATGGGCTGGCCGTCGGAGTGTGCGATCCCGATGCTGGCGGCAACCGTGATCGGCTGGCCGGCGAGAACGATCCGTGGGGCGGCGAGGGTGGTGACGATGCGCCGGGCGATGGCCTGGACGTCGGGTAACGCGGGGTCGCGGTCGCAGAGCACGGCGAACTCGTCACCGGAGAGGCGGGCGACGCTGTCCTCGGGACGGACGGCCCGCTGGAGCCGGGCGGCCACCTCGCGGAGCAGGTCGTCGCCGGTCTGGTGACCATACGAATCGTTGACCCTCTTGAAGTTGTCGAGGTCGATAAACAGGAGCCCGGTGCGACGGCGGTCGTGTCCGGCACGGGTCAGGGTCCGCTGCAGGCGGTCCAGGAACGCGGTTCGGTTCGGTAGCCCGGTGAGCCCGTCGTGCCGGGCCTGATATTGGGCGTCACGTTCGATGCGGAAGCGCTCGTCGGCCGCTGCCAGCACGGTCGCCACCATTTCGAGAAACATCACCTCATGCCGCGCGAAGGAATCGGGGTTGCGGCGGTCGATGGTGAGCAGAGCGCCGGGGTTGTCGGGCTGGCCGATCGGGATGGTCAGGGATGAGGACGTGCTGTCCGCCGCGATCCCACGGGGCGGGTCGGTACGGCTGCCCGCGAGCGCCGTCCCGTCCGGCGCGGCTGACGGTGGGGGAGACGGGTAATACGGTGCCGCCGAACCAGCCGTGGCAACGACGTGTGGTAGACCGGAGTGCGGATCGGCCGCCCTGATAGTCACCTGATCGGCACACAGGTGGCCTGAGATCGCTGTCGTCGCCTGATGCCAGAGAGATGCCGGATCGGGGCTGCCCAGCGCGCACCGCCCGATCTCCGCTACCAGTGCCTGTTCAGCGGATCGGGCGCGCAGCTCGGCCAGTGCGATCTCCCGCTCGGTCACGTCGTGGGACACGATGGCGACCGACTGCACGACACCCTGCGCATCGCAGATCGGAACCGTTTGTGATTCGTACCAGTGTCCGTAGGCGGAGAAGACGCCGCAGGCGCGCTGGCCTGCCAGCGCTCGGCGGGTCAGATCCAGGGCATCAGGTAGATCTCGGAAGACCTCGAAGATGCTGCGCCGCCGCGCGATCTCCAGGCGTCGGACCGCGTCTTCGCCTATCGCACCCTCGTTGAACAGGACGCAGCCGTCCCTGTCGACCAGGGCCAGGGTGACTGGGGTGTTTTCCATGACGAGCCGAAGGTGGCGGTGCGACGCCAACTGCTGGCTGAGATCCTGGAACTGGACGAGGAAATAGGGCCGTTCGGCTTCCGCGGGGGCCACGTCGTCGGTCAGGATCATCGACGTCGCCAGAACGTGCACGACAGACCCGCTCGGCTGCACGAAGCGGACGACACCCTGCCAGTGGGTCTGGCCAGCGGTCTGGTTCTGTCGCGCTTCTGCCAGGTGAGCCTCCCAGTCATCTGGATGGACCAGCGTCTCCCACCGGACACCAACGAGTTCATCCTCGTTCCGTCCGAGGATCCGGCAGGTGGCCTGGTTCACCCTGCGCACCCGATAATCGGCGACCCCAATGATGCCCAGCCCGATCTCCATCAGGTCGAACAGACCCGAACCTTCTCCCCCCTGTCGCACCACAGCGCCCACCACCTATCTTGACCGAAGGCCGGACGAACCCGCCTGTACCCGGCATACCGAATGTGATGCGGTCCAACAGTATGCACTGGTGTCAACTGCTGTAGTTGGACATAGGTCGGGCGTTCGCCGGAGGGCCGCGCAATCCGGCAGCCCCCGAGGCGCGTAACGCGTGACGCCGCCCTGCGCCTCGGCAAGCAGGACGGCGCTGTTGCATCGGCGGAGTCCGCCATCGTGCGGACCGCCGAGGACGCACCGGCGTTTGATCGTCCAGCAGCAGGCGCTCCGTGACTTCGACACTGCCATGGCAAACTTCCTCCAGGGCACCCACCGGAAGCCGTTGTTCCGGAAACGCGGGCAGCGCGAGGGTTTCCGGATCGTTCGTGCCTGGGGCCGCCAGTGGGATGTTCGTCACCCCAGCCGTCGCTGGTCCGAAGTACGCGTTCCTAAGTACGGCTTCCGACTCGACCACCACAGCCGGATAGAGGCCTTGCCTTCGGGCGCGTCGCGGGTGCGCCGGCGCACCGCCCCTGGAGCCGCCGGCGGGCTTGCCACCTACGCCTATGCCAGGTTGTCCCATCGATCGGTCAGAGCTCGTAACCTGCCGCTGCGGCAATAGGGCTACCCGAACGGGCTAGCACATCTGGGCTATCCCTTCACGATCCGAGGATTTCGTCCGTACTGTGAGGTATCCGCAAGGTGATCTTTATCGTTCTGCTGTTTCCTCTCGCGCTCATGGCAATGACGGTGGTCATGGACGCAGTCGAGGACTGGCTGAGCTCACGTCTGGCGCCGACGGGGCGGCCGGGGCTCGCGGAGGCAGCGAGGGCGAGGCGCGCAGTCACCGGTGCCGTGTGGACAGCGGGCGAGATGGCGCCGTCGACACCGGCACCGCTGCCGCCATCAGGGCCAGCCCTGGCGCCGCTGCTACCAGCGGCAGTACCGCCGCCACCGCTCGCGCCTAAAACGCCACCTGCGGATGGGCAACAATCGATACCCGCGCAGTACCAGCCCGCGGCGGTACGGGCCGCGGGCTGGAGCTGAAACGGTGGTCCGGAACGTCCACGCTGATGCTCGGGACGGCGATCGCGGTGGCGTTCGCGCGTGACCGGGCCCAAGCCATACCTGGCGGTCGGCTGACCAGTCCGCGTAGCCGGACCGTCACGACACTGGAGCCCGCTACGGCGACCCGGTGGCTCCATCAGGGGCCTGGCGGATCTTGGCGTAGTGGCGGGCGGCTCGGGCCCGGTTGCCGCAGCCAGCCGAGCAGTACTCTCGCCGCGGCGCGCCGTGGACGAAATAGAGGACACAGCCAGGCCCGTGGCAGGCCCGCACCTCGGCGCCGGAGGGTCCGCCGAACAGGCACACTGCGTCGTCGGCCAGCGCGGTGAGCGCGAGCGTGACGGGTCGGTCCGCGCAGCTCACCACCACCCGGGGTTCGGGGTCGACGCGCAGCTCGCGCCACCACGGTGTTCGCCGGGCGAGCTTGTTCAGGGCGGCAACCGCGTCGGGATCCGCCTCGCGGCCGTTCGCCGCCGCACCGGCCAGCGCTCGGACCGTGTCTCGTAGCTCGCGTGCCATCCGCAGGTCATCCTCGCCGACAGCACGCAGGTCGTCCTCGGTGAGCGCGACCGTGAGCCGCGGACGCATCGCGCGCATCCAGTCGACCAGTTCCAGCACCGTCCGCAGGGCGTCGCGGGGACGGCCCCGCATGGCGTAGATGGTGTTGCCCAGCTCGATGGCCGGCGGTTCACCGAGCATCGGGGCGCCGTCGTACTCAGGAGGGGCCTGCTCCATCAATCTAACGCTACCTCCGGGTTGACGCCGTTAGAAGGCTCGGGCATCTTTCTAACGGGACGGGTGCAGTCGGGTCGTTAGAACGGCTGATCCGCGAGTCGGAACCAGATCCACAAATCGGAGGTACACATGGGCAATCCTGGGCCGCAGACCGGCCACGTCGGTCTGAACGTGACCGATCTGACCCACTCGACCGCCTTCTACCAGCGGGTCCTCGGCCTCGAGGAGCTGGGCGGGCAGACCAACGGCGACCGGAAGTTCGCGTTCCTCGGCCGGGATGGCACGCTCCTGCTCACCCTGTGGCAGCAGAGCGAGGGGGCGTTCCCCGCAGGGCTGCCCGGGCTGCACCATCTGTCGTTCCAGGTCGCCGACCTCGAGGCGGTCCGCCAAACGGAGGTGGTGCTGCGCGAGATCGGCGTCGAGCCGCTCTACGACGGCGTCGTCGCGCACGGCGAGGGCGCGTCGTCCGGGGGCGTGTTCTTCACCGACCCGGACGGCATCCGGCTGGAGATCTTCGCCCCAACCGGCGCCGAAGCCGCACCCGTGCCAACCCAGGGCGCCCCGACCTGCGGCTTCTTCTAGCAGCCGGGATCCCGACGCGGCCTGTGGTGGCTCTGGGCGTCCCGCCCGGGCCACCACGGCGGCCATCCCGAACCCCCGCGACGCGCCGGGAGCCGACACGAGCTGGACCGCCTGCGCGGGCCAGGTGGCGAGCCAACCCGACCTGACGGAAGGAACCAGTCATGCTCCACCCGGGCGAACGTTCGGTACAGGCGCGCGCGAGCCTGCCCCCTGGCCCGCGCGGATCGGCCGTCGTCGGCGCCACCATCCCACCAGTGGCCGCGGAGTTCCTCGGGCAGCAACGGATCCTCCTGCTCGGAGCCGCCGACGAGGCCGGCGCGGTCTGGGCCAGCCTGCTGACCGGCACGGCCGGCTTCGTCGCCGCGGCGAACGAGGAGACCATCGTCGTCGATGCCCTGCCCGGTGCCGGGGATCCCCTCGAAGGCGCCTTCGCCGCGCGGCGGGACGTCGGCCTGCTCGCCCTCGACCCAGCCAGCCGCCGACGGATGCGGGCCAACGGGAAGGCCCGCTGTGACGGCGGCCGGATGGTGGTCAACACCGACCAGGTCTACTCGAACTGTCCGAAGTACATCCAGCCACGCCACCTCGCGCGGGACGACGCCGAGGCGGCGCGCGGGCCCATCGTGGTGACCACCGGGCTCACCGCCAGCCAGCGGCGCTGGATCGCCGAAGCCGACACCTTCTTCGTCGCGACCCAGGCCGCCGGCCTCGGGGCGGACACGTCGCACCGGGGCGGGAAGCCGGGCTTTGTCGCGGTCACCGGCCATGGTCGGCTGACCTGGCCTGAGTACCGCGGCAACTCGATGTACATGACGCTGGGCAACATCGAGCTCGACCCGCGCTGCGGTCTGCTCTTCCTCGACTGGGAGCACGGCCACACCCTGCAGCTCACCGGTCGCGCCCGGGTCGACTGGAATCCCGACCGGGCCGCGACGGTGCCCGGCGCGCAGCGCGTCGTCGACTTCGAGGTGCAGCGGGTCGTCCAGGTCTCGGCGGCCATCCCGCAACGCTGGTTCATCGCCCGATTCCCCCGCGACCCGCGAGCACGAGCTCACCGGACAGAGTGACCGGTGCTGGGGTAATGGTTCGAGTTCCCTTGGTGATGTTGACGCCGCGCTGGGTGTGCCCTCGAGTCGGCCAGAGATCTCGACGCGCGTGGACGCCCTGGCCACCGGTCCTTGTCGGCGGGGCCAAGATCGGGGCGGTCATACTGGGTCGATGCTAGCGATCCTGGCCGGCAAGCTGGATCCCGTCGCCGGGACAGTGTCAGACCGCTCTGAGGACGCGCTGACCGACGCGGTGTTCGGCGCGATTCGCCACCTGCCCTATCGGCGGGTGCTCGGGGCGGTGCTCGCCGCCGTCGGCGTGCCGGTCGATCCGGAGACGTTGGACCGCGCGCGGGTTGAGTTGTGGCCGAGTTACCAGGTTCCCCAGCTGCCGGGGATGCGGGTCGAGCCGGACGTGGTGGTGACCGCCGGGACGACGGTGGTCGTGTTCGAGGCGAAGTACACCTCCCCGTTCTCGGTCTACCCCGCAGACGGGCCGGCCGGCGGTGAACCGCTGCACCAGCTCGCCGCCCAGTACGCCGCACTGCGCACGGTCACCGCGGCTCGCGGTTGGCCGGACCCGGTGGTCGTGGCCGTGACCGTCGGAGCGATCCGGCCCAGGGCAGACCTGGAGTTGGCCGAACGGTCCGTCCGTCAGCTGGTACCGGACGTCGGTGCGGGGCGGTTCCGCTGGCTGCCCTGGCACCGGATCGCCACCTGCCTCGACACCGCCGACGGGCTGGCTCCCCATGAACGGTGCCTGGCCGACGACGCCCTGAGGTTCATGGAAAGTCGGGAGGTCGCGAGGTGTTCCACCGCCTGGATCTGGCCGCCTTTGAGCAGGTGGCGGCGGCACAGCGGACCGCGATCGGACAGCTCTATCCTCAGCTGCGGCTGTTCTTCGACAGCTTCACCGCCGCGTTGCAGGCGGAAAGGGTCGACTACTCGACCCCGGCTTGGAAGGGCATGCAGTTCGCCGGGGCCAGCACCTCGGTCAGTCGACCAGCCGAATGGGCACGGGCCGCGGTCGGGGTCGCCTACTGGCCCGGCTACTGGCCGAAGCGGCCGGGGACCTCGTCGAAGACGCCGTCGATTCTGGCGTTCTTCGACTTCTACGACCCCGCGTTCGAGGTCAGCCTGACCGTCCCCTCGCCGAACGTGGCAGTGGCGATGGAGCGCTGGCAGCCGCACGCCGCCGCACTCGCCCATGAGCTGGCGACGCTCCACGGCTACGACGTCGTCGTCGACAACCCCGACCCCACCGGCCTCCGCGTCCAGGTCGCGGCTGGCGACATCCACCCTGCCTGGCTCATCGACGCCTTCGGCCGGCTCACCGGCAGCAGCCGTCTACGCCTCCGGCGCCGGACGGAGCTGGACTCCCTCACCGTGCAGACAGCCCGAGACCTGTTCCTCGATCTGTGCGCAGCAGCTGGGAGATGCCCCTCGCTGTGGGCCATGACCACCGCCAGCGGCCAGACCGAACGCCCCTTCCCAACCGGCTGAGGCGCCAACGAGCGAGCGGGCGACCACCTGACGGTGCCGCCGCACCCGTATGAGGGTGGCCCGTCGGATCTGGTGTAAACGCCGAGGCAGCGCCCGGCCTGACAGAACCGTCCTGACAACGAATCCGGGCCGCCCCGTGGGGCGAGGGCCGCGTCCGTTCGTGCACTGTGGGCGACCGGCCCAGATTTGACGCTGCTGCTTCGGAGCCCGGTCCAGTCGCCGGGCTGACTGCGGCCGTTCGGCCCGGATGGTCAGCTGCCTCAACGAAGGGCAGCTCCCGGAGGCGCCGCGACGTCAGGGTTCGAGCCCCTGTCGGTCCACCACGATGAGTAACAATGCCCTGACCTGGGCAAATAGGTAGGACCTACTAGATTCGACGCTTGATCGAATGGAAGATGTCCAGGTCGGGGTGTTGATCGTTTGGTTCGACCCCTCGAACATACCGGTGGATCTCGACTACGAAGTGTAGTGATGGTGGGTCCGGCTGGTCGACGAGTTCGGACCTAGGGGCTGAGACGTGCGGCGGTCGACGTCCTGCTGGAGGCTACTCGCGGTCAGTGCGCATATCCTGGCGGTGCCAGGCGTGGTCGTCGACGATGCCCCCGTGAACGGGGAGCAGGGCCTCGGCAGGCTTGGAAAGTGCCTGGCCGACCACTTCGATGTTGAAAACTGTACGTTCCAGGTCGAACCAGCCCAGCACCGCGATCACGAACCCGTCCTACACCGCTAACGGACTACTGGGCGGTGGCCTGCTGTCCACCGTGTCCGTCACCAGCTGGCCCGAGGAGCGCGCGAACGCGGTCGCGTCCGTGCTGGTCGCTGTGATGATCCTGCCGCCCTGACCGCCACCAGCGTGCTCGGATCCGCCTGTATAACCTGGTCTCCTGTCCGGCGTCATCCTCGTCGCCCTGGTGCGAGCAGGTTGCTGCTACCCGGGTAGCCCAGCGGGTCCAACGGTCTCAGCTGGATGTCTTCGCGGTGTCTCGGTGGGGTCGGGGGATGGGTGCTGTCGTGGTGGGTGGGATGTCGACTTGTGCGGTGAACCTGCGTAGTCGCAGGCTGTTGGCGACGACGAACACCGAGCTGAACGCCATGGATGCGCCGGCGATCATCGGGTTGAGCAGGCCTGCCGCTGCCAGGGGCAGCGCGGCGAAGTTGTAGGCGAACGCCCAGAACAGGTTGCCCCTGATGGTTGCCAGGGTGCGGCGGGAGAGCCGGATCGCGTCGACGGCGGCCCGCAGGTCGCCGCGGACGAGGGTGAGATCGCTGGCCTCGATGGCGACGTCGGTGCCGGTGCCCATGGCGAGGCCGAGGTCGGCCTGGGCGAGGGCGGGGGCGTCGTTGACGCCGTCGCCGACCATCGCGACGACCTTGCCCTCGGCCTGCAGGCGCCTGATCACGTCGACCTTGTCGGCTGGCAGCACCTCCGCGATGAGGGTGCCCGGGCTGGTTTCGATGCCTACTTCTGTCGCGACCGTGCGTGCGACGGCCGTGTTGTCGCCGGTGAGCAGCACGGGGGTGAGCCCCAGCCGGCGGAGCTGGGCAACGGCCTGTGTCGAGGTGGGTTTCACGACGTCCGCGATGACGAGGACGGCGCGGGCCTTCCCGTCCCAGGCGACGCCGACGGCGGTGCGGCCGGCCGCCTCGGCGGTGGTCCTGGCCGTGGCGAGGTCGGGCGGCAGCGGCTGGCTCCACTTCTCCAGGAGGGCCGCCCGCCCGATGAGGACGGCGTGCCCGTCGACGACCCCCTGGACGCCGAGTCCTTCGAGGTTGCTGAACTGCTCGACGTCGGGCAGGCCGCCGACCCGCTCGCGGGCGCCGCGGGCGACCGCGGCGGCGATCGGGTGTTCGGACGCGTTCTCCAGCGCTCCGGCGAGCCGCAGCATCTCGGTCTCGTCGACGCCGGTGGCGACGTGGATCTCGACCAGGTTCATGCGTCCCGTGGTGACGGTGCCGGTCTTGTCGAGCACGATCGTGTCGACGCGCCGGGTGGATTCGAGTACTTCGGGGCCCTTGATGAGGATGCCGAGCTGCGCTCCCCGGCCCGTTCCGACCAGCAGTGCCGTCGGGGTGGCCAGCCCGAGGGCACACGGGCAGGCGATGATCAGCACGGCGACCGCGGCGGTGAACGCGGCGGCCGGGCCGGCGCCCGCGCCGAGCCAGAAGGCCAGGGTGGCCGCGGCCAGGGCGATGACGACCGGCACGAACACACCGGAGATCCGGTCGGCGAGCCGCTGCGCGGCGGCCTTGCCGTTCTGGGCGTCCTCGACGAGCTTCGCCATCTGGGCCAGCTGGGTGTCGGCGCCGACCCGGGTGGCGCGCACGACCAGCCGCCCGCCGGCGTTCACCGTCGAGCCGGTCACCGCGTCGCCCGGGGCGACCTCCACGGGGACGGACTCGCCGGTCAACATCGAGGCGTCGACGGCCGAGGAGCCTTCTTCGACCGTGCCGTCGGTGGCGATTCGCTCGCCGGGCCGGACGACGAACCGCTCGCCGACGGCCAGCTGCCCGATCGGGACCCGGACCTCCGTGCCGTCCCGCAGGACCGCCACGTCCTTGGCGCCGAGTTCGAGCAGCGCGCGCAGCGCAGCGCCGGCCTGCCGCTTGGCCCGTACCTCGAAGTACCGGCCGGCGAGGATGAAGGTGGTGACTCCGGCCGCGACTTCCAGGTAGATGTTGCCGGTGCCGTCGCCGCGGGCGATCGTCAGCTCGAACGGGTGCGTCATCCCCGGCGTCCCGGCTGTGCCGAACTGCAACGCGTACAACGACCAGCCGAACGCCGCACCGACGCCGATCGAGATCAGCGTGTCCATCGTCGCGGCGCCATGTCGCAGGTTCGTCCAGGCGGCGCGGTGGAAGGGCCAGGCGGCCCAGGTCACGACGGGGCTCGCCAGGACGAGCGAGAACCACTGCCAGTTCGTGAACTGCAGCGCTGGGACCATCGCCATCACGATGACCGGAACCGCGAGCACGATGCTGGTGATCAGGCGGTGGCGCAGCGGCCGGGTCGGATCGGGTTCGGTGCCGGCCACACCCACGGCCGGTTCCAGGCCCGCGGCCGGAGGCCGGGGCAGTTCGGCGGTGTAGCCGGCTGCCTCCACCTGGGCGACCAGCACGGCCGGGTCGACGCCCTCGGGGGCGCTCACCCGGGCTTTCTCGGTGGCGTAGTTGACGGTGGCGGTGACGCCGTCGAGCTTGTTCAGCTTGCGTTCGATCCGGTTGGCGCAGGACGCGCAGGTCATCCCGCCGATCGCGAGCTCGATCTCGGTGACCGGGGCGTCGGTGGCGTGCGCCGTGGTGGTGGTGGCGGTCGTGGTTGTGGTGCTCATGCCGGCCGATGTCTCCTCTCGCGATCAGTGCCCGTGGCTGTCGTCGGCGTGCCCCGCCGTGGGCGATGTCGTGGGCGATGTCGTGGCGGCGTCCGGCACGGCCGGTTCGGTGGGCACCGTGAACTCCGCTGTGCGGACGACTCCGTCGTGTCGGAAGTCGAGGAACAGCCGGTAGCTGCCTTGGGTGGGTACGTCGGCCACGAACGGGATGTCCGGGCCGGCTGACGTGTCCTCGCCGTCGGGATGTACGTGCAGGTAGGCCAGATCGCCCTCACGCAGCGCCACCAGGTGCCCGTAGGCGCCGAGGTAGGGCTCCAGGTCCGTCACCGGCTGCCCGTCCTTGTGAACCGTCAGGGTGAGCGGCGACGCCTGCCCGCCGACCAGGTCGCCGGCGAGAGTCACCTCGTAGCCGTCCACCGAAGCGCTGCGTGTCGGCGGGTGGGTGATCGGCTCGAACCGGCCCGGCGCGGTCAGGTCGACGCCCAGGGTGGTGGCCGTGGCGCCGGTGGGGGTGAAGTCCGCGAATGCCCGGTAGGAACCGGCCGTGCGCACCCGTAGGGGAACGGACCAGGTCCCGTCGGGTGCCATCGTCGGATGGAGGTGCTGGAACGCACTGCCGTCGCGGCGCACCACGATCAGGTGCATCCGCTTGTCGTGCTCGACGTCGAAGGCGGTGACGGCGTCCCCGTCAGGCCCGGTGATCCGGAACGTGAAGTCGTCCGTGTCATCCAGTGTCAAGGTCGACGCGGTGGGTGTGAAGGTGTAGCCGCTCAGGCTCGACGCCAACCCGCCCGGCAGGTCCGAGGCGTTGTCCGAGGCGTCATCGGGGGCGGTGCCGCCGTGGCCGTCCCCGTGGCCGGTGCTGCCGGTGTCGGAGCTGTGCTCCGGGCTGGTGGTGGCCGCGTCCAGCGGACCGACCGCCGCGCCGACGCCGTAGGCACCACCGATGACCAGGGCGAGCGCTGTGCCGAAGGCGGACAGTTTCGCGATCGTGTTCATTCGCACTCCCTTCTCGCGGGGCCTGGCCGTGGCCGCGACCCGCAGGGCGCCGGCCTCAGCCGACGAGCTGGTAGCCGGCCTCCTCGACCGCGGTGCGCACCTTGGTCGGATCGAGCTGCCGGTCGCTGGTCACGGTGACCGCGCCGGAGCCCAGGTCCACGGCCACGTCGGTGACGCCGGCGATCTCGCCGAGTTCTTCGGTGACCGAGGCGACACAGTGGGCGCAGGTCATGCCCGTGACGGTGTAGGTGGTCGTGGTCATCGGGAGGTCCTCTCTCGGAGCCTGGTAATGCGCCGGTACTCGACGGGCCGCGCGTACTGGCGGCGGCCAACTCGACGTACCGAACATACCCCCGGGGGGTATCCATGGGAAGGGGTGCGCCCTTCGCTGCCACTGGCAGAAGGAACGCGCGGTCGACTCGCCGTCCCACGTCCATCGCCCCGCCCCGGTCGACCGAGCGTGCCGTCCTACGTCACCCGCCAGCGCGGAAGCGCGGGAAGCCAGACTCAGTCGTCGTGAGGTGCGGTGCCGGGGCGATGGGCGTGGCTCGACGTGGGCGCAGGCCGCTCCGGTTCGCCGGTCTCTCCCACCGTCGGTGGTGTGGGGGGCGTCCCGCCTTCGCCGCCGCCTGGGGTTGGGGTCGCTGGATGCTCCCCGTCCTGACCGTGGGAGTGCGGGACGGACTCGTCCGTGGTCTCGTGGCCGTGGCTGTGCGAACCGGCGAGTTCTACCGCGGGCAGCGCGAGGCCGGCAACACCGGCGCCAGCGGCACCGATCACGACGGCCGCGCTGAGCGAGGAGCGGAACCCGCGCGCGTGCCGGGACCACAGGCACCACAGCGCGAGGACGCAGACCGCTGCCTCGAACGCGACCGTGGTGAGGTCGACTCTGTCGATCTGTTCGGGCATGCCGGAGTGGGGGCCGACAGGTAGCCCGGAGGTCCGGCTGACTGCCCACAACAGGATCGACCCGGCGTTGACCAGCAGGCCCGCTGCCATCGTCTGCCCGCCGGCCCCCCGCATCACAGCGAGCGCCCAGCCCGCCTGGAAGACCGCCGTCGCGAAGAAGAACATCCCTGACAGCTGCCAGTCACCGAAGTGGCTCGGCGCGACAGCGAGATGGGTGGCGGCGGCGCCGAGCGAGGCGAACGCCGCCATGATCCTGCCTGCCCCGATGTCGGTCATGATCCGAGGCTCGGTTCGCCTCCGACCTGTCGTGCGTGACGCGCCCGCAGTATCGACCGGGCCCGGGGACGAGTCGGTGTACGACGCCGAAGACGGATAGGGGCCCTCGATCTGCTCGTGCTCATGCCGGTCGCCCGGACGAAGCCGCTCCGAGGCCGCGCCCGGCCGCGGGGACGACCGCCTGGCCGGGGTCGCGTTGCGTGCCGCGTGGCGTCCCGTCTGGCGGATGACGAGCGGTGCGGTTGGTGGACTGTCCACGGTTCGCCTCACGTGGTCGGGCGCGCCGGCGCGGTAGTCGTATGGGCCAGTGGTAGGCGCCGTGTCGATGGGCCACTCCGTGGCGGAATGCCCGCGGTGTCGTCCACCCGGAGCTTCGTCCTCCGCGGCGTGCCGCCAGCTCGCGTGTCCGCTGCCCGGATCCGTCACAACAGCGGCGAGGCCCGGTAGCCGAGTTCTTCGATCACCTTGACCACGTCCTGCGGGCTGTTCTGGCTGAGGTCGAGTTCGACCGTGGTGCGCGCCTGCTTGAGGGCGGTCTGGGTGGCGCGCACGCCTGGCAGGTCCTCCAGCGCGTCGTCGATGAGCAGCGAGCAGCTGCCGCAGTGCATTCCTTCGACGCGGAACGTGTGTGTGGCGACGGACACTGTAGTACTCCGTTCTCCTTGTTCGATTGAAGCGGACGCGGTCAGACGACGGTGATGAGGCCGGTGTACATGCCCATGCCGCACGCATAGCGCAGCTGGCCGGGCTCCAGGACGCCCAGGTCGATCGTCGTGTCGCCCTCGACCGGCAGGACCTCCTCGACGTCGCGGTCAGGGATGACGAACGACCGGATGCAGCCCTGCACGTTGTCCGAGTGCACGACCAGCGTGGTGGGCACACCGGCCTGCACCTGGACGTTGCCTGGGCTGTAGGCATCGGCGCGAGCGGTGATTTCCACGGTCTGGCGGCCCTCGGCGGTCGAGGCGGCGGACGTATCGGCCGTCGGCGGCTGGGAGAGACCGAGGGTCTCGGCGAGCCGGTTGGCGGCCAGGGGCGAGCCGGCGAGCTGCAGGCCGCCGTTGAGGGTGTAGAGCCCCATCGCCAGCACGACCAGTCCAGTGACCACGGCCAGTCGGCCGCGCCACGCGGTCGCGGCCTTGCGGGCGGCGTAGCCGAGGACGGCGAACAGCGGGCCGGTGCCAAGGACGAACACACCCATCGTGGCCGCGCCCGCCAGCGCAGACCCGGACGCGAGTGCCAGCGCCTCCACCGACAGCGTCACGCCGCACGGGATGAGCACGGTGGCCAGGCCGAGCAGCGCCGGTGCCAACGCGGCCTGGGAACGGGCGCGCCTGCGGACGATCCTCGTCCACGACGCGGGCGGTTCAACGACGACGCGGCGGAATCCGGGTACGCCCAGCTGGGCGAGACCGAACAGCATGATCAGCAGGCCGGCGCCGGTCTGTAGCCAGGTGCGCGCGTCGACCGAGAGTTCCACCGCGCTGCCGGCCGCTCCCAGCAGCGCCCCGAGCAGGACGTGGGAGACCAACTTGCCGGCCAGGAACCCACCGACCGGCACGAGGTCGTCGCCGAGCTGCGCGCGCCAGTCCGGTTCCTTCCCTGCTTGCGGCGACCGCCTCCCTGGACCAGACCGCGCCCGTTGGCCACGGGCCGAGTGGCGGCCTCGGACGGGTGCGCCACCGGGCAGCCGCGCTGATCCCGCCGCCGCAGCACGCTGCCGGATGATCAGACCGGTCAGCAGTCCGCCCTGTACCGCGGCACAGGACACCCCGCCCGCAAACAAGCCGGTCACGAGAACAGTTGCGAGATTCACCGAACCTCCGCGACGGCGGACGAGGGTACCGAAGGACTCCCGGTCGAGCACCAGCTGGGCGTCTCGCGAGAAGGCGCTGGCAGCGACGCCCGACATCGCGGGCTCCTTCTCGTACGGCGGCGCCTACCGGCTGCCGTGTCCGGCTTCCCTCTCCGGGGCCTCGCCAGTCGTGGCGCCCGGAGGAAGGACGGAACCCTTTTCCTGCCCGACGTGCATGTCGAAGGGAGCGCCGAGACCGGGGCAGGATCGGCACGCGGTCCGGCGTGAGTGGCCGAAGGCTACGCTAAACCACTACTGCACGTAGTAGACAAACGGGTCAACAGTGACCGGCCGAAGTGGTCCTTCCAGCTGCCGAGAGAGCGACGGTGGCAGCGGCTGGCGCCCTCGATCCTGGTAGTTCCTGCCCCAGGCATCTAGGCCTTTGTCGCGGGGGGAGGGTGGGCAGGCGATCCAACCGTCCAAGGAAGATGATGCGGCTTGATGACCTACTACGGGGTGCAGTAGATAGCGAAGGCTTGGTGGTCCGCCACTCTCAGCCCACTTCCGGTCCCGTGGCCCGACCGGGTGCGGGGGAGCGCGACCCGGGCGGACCTGCCACCTGCCTTCCCGTGGGCAACGCAACGCATCTATACCCATGGGGGGTATAGATGTATGTTCTCTGGTCCGAGCGCGGGCCTGGCTCGGCCCGCCGGCGGTCGTTTGCGGGGAGGAGCCGGTCATGTCTTCACAGGTGGACGACGGTCGGACGTCGACCGTGGTTCTGGAGGTCTCCGGGCTGCGGTGGGCGACGGAGAAGGCGCGTGTCGAGGCCGTGCTGGGCCGACGCCCAGGGGTGGTCGAGGTGGCGGCGAACCCGGTGGCGCAGACCGCGCTGGTCCGCTTCGACCCGGAACAGACCTCGACGGCGCAGCTGGCGGGCTGGATTCGCGACTGCGGCTACCACTGCGACGGGCTGTCCGTTCCGGCGCACATCTGTGATCCCTTCGCCGAACCGGGGCGGCCCCCCGCACACACACCGGTAGCGTCCGTGCCGGTCTCACCTGCGAGGGCTTCGGATGCCGAGGCCGCGAGCGAACCGCGGTCCGGCCAGGTCGGACC
Organism: Frankia sp. Hr75.2; assembly: GCF_949319125.1. Classification (NCBI taxonomy): domain Bacteria; kingdom Bacillati; phylum Actinomycetota; class Actinomycetes; order Frankiales; family Frankiaceae; genus Frankia; species Frankia sp. Hr75.2. Next base: position 18,090 of record NZ_CASGGV010000312.1, read on the forward strand.
CCGACCGGACGTCCCGTCGCACCATCCCCCTCACCCGCCTGCTGCCCACGAGGCACACGCCGTGCACGAACCACACGCTCGGCACGCCGGCCACGGACCAGGAGACGACCGGACCCCGGTCGCCTCTCCGCATAAGGCAATGGGCCACGGCGGGCACGGCGACCTGTCGATGGCCGGGATGGTCGCCGACATGCGCCACCGATTCCTGGTGGCTGTGATCTTCTCGGTCCCGATCCTGCTGTGGTCGGCGATCGGCAGGGACGTGCTCGGCTTCGAGGTTCCCGCCCCGCTTGGGCTGCGCGACGACGTGTTCCAGCTGTTCCTGAGCCTGCCAGTGATCTTCTGGGCTTCGTGGATCTTCTTCGACGGGGCGTTCAGAGCGCTACGTGCGCGGACCCTGGACATGATGGTCCTCGTCGCCGTCGCGATCGGTACCGGCTGTACGTACTCCCTGGTCGTCACCCTCACCGGCGGCGGCGAGGTCTTCTACGAGGCGGCTACCGTGCTCGCCGCCTTCGTGTTGCTGGGCCACTGGTTCGAGATGCGTGCCCGCGGCGGCGCCAACGACGCGATCCGCTCGTTGCTGGAGCTGGCGCCTGAGAAGGCGTTGGTGCTACGGGACGGCGAACCTGTCGAGGTGTCGACCGCGCAGGTGGTCGTCGGGGACCTGCTGCTGGTCCGGCCGGGCGGCAAGATTCCGGTCGACGGAGTGGTCGCTGACGGCGAGTCCGACATTGACGAGTCGATGGTCACCGGCGAGAGCCTGCCCGTCCACAAGGCGCCGGGTTCCGAGGCGATCGGTGCCACCATCAACACCACCGGCACCCTGCGGGTCCGAGCGACGAAAGTCGGCGTCGACACCGCCCTGGCGCAGATCGTCTCCCTGGTCCAGGAGGCGCAGAACAGCAAGGCTCCCGGCCAGCGGCTGGCTGACCGGGCCGCGTACTGGCTCGTCCTGACAGCCCTTATGGGCGGGCTCGCCACCCTGCTGGTGTGGCTGCTCGCCACCGACCGACCGACGCAGGAGGCGGTGCTGTTCGCGATCACCGTCGTCGTCATCACCTGCCCGGACGCCCTCGGTCTGGCCACCCCGACAGCGATCATGGTGGGCACCGGACTGGGTGCCGGCCGGGGCGTCCTGTTCAAGAACGCGACAGCGCTGGAGACCGCTGCCGGCGTCACCGCGGTTGTCATGGACAAGACCGGCACACTGACGAAGGGCGAGCCCGAGGTCATCGACGTCGAGACGATCGACCTCCCCGAGGAGGACCTGCTGCGGTTGGCGGCTGCGGTCGAACGGGAATCCGAGCATCCGCTCGCGGCGGCGGTCGCCCGCCGTGCCGACGCGCGCGGCATGCCCCGGCACCACGCCGAGGCGTTCCGCAACGTCCCGGGGCAAGGCGCGGTGGCCACCGTCGACGGGCACCGCGTCGCGGTCGGCAACAGCCGGCTGATGCGGGCCGAGCGCGTCGCGCTCGGCGACGCCGCCCACCGACTGGACGCCCTCGCGGCCGACGGGCGCACGGCCGTGCTGGTGGCGGTCGACGGGCGGATCGCCGGCATCGTCGGGTTCGCCGACACACCGCGGCCGACCGCCGCGGCGGCGGTTGCCGCACTGCACGACGCCGGCGTCGAGGTCGTGATGCTCACCGGCGACAACCTGGGCACGGCGCAGCGGATCGCGAAGGAACTCGGCATCGACACGGTGATCGCCGAGGTCCTGCCAGGCGACAAGGCCACCGAGGTCGCCCGGTTGCAGGCGGGCGGCCGACGAGTGGCGATGGTCGGCGACGGCGTCAACGACGCTCCGGCGCTGGCACAGGCCGACCTCGGCATCGCGATCGGCGCCGGCACCGATGTGGCGATCGAGACCGCGGACGTGGTGCTCATGCGCTCCGACCCGCTCGACGTGCCCGCCGCCCTGCTCATCGGCCGCGCCACCGTCCGCAAGATGCGCCAGAACCTGGCCTGGGCCGTCGGCTACAACGCGGTCGCGCTGCCGATCGCCGCCGGCGTCTTCGAACCCCTCGTCGGGCTCACGCTACGACCCGAGATCGCCGCGCTGACCATGTCCGGGTCCAGCTTCCTGGTCGCGGTGAACGCCCTGCTGCTCAAACGGCAGAAGCTGCCGCGAACGTTGACAGAACCGGCCTCGGCTTAGGACCGCGGCGAGGTGGCCGCCGGTGCCGACACTGCACACCAGGATGTCGACCTGCTCGAACCGGTTGGCGAACTCGTGGCCCAGCCCGGCGTAGGCGGCAACGTTGTCCGGGGTGCGGTACTGGTCCGGGCAGTAAGACGTCAGGGCCGGGCCCGGTCCAGCCGCCCTCCGGGTTCCTCTGTGCCCCCGGGGTTGGCGCCTTCCGGCTTGGCCCAGAAGCCCCTGCCGGAGTCGACGAACGGGTCGCTGACCCACATCACCGGGGGACCCACCAGCCCGTCCGGCCGCGGCGCACCCGCCGGCCTGGTACCTGGCGCGGGACGGTTGCAGACGCGCGAACCGCTTCGGGCGATCGGAGGTCGGTGCGGGCACGGACTCTGCTCCCCTCTACAAGCTTGGCGGCGAACTCCCGAATCGAACTACCACTACGGAGCATAGTAGTTTTCCTTCGGAGCGCCGCCGTGTGCATGGCCTTGTCGTGGCCCTCGGCCAGCGAGCCTCGGGGAGTCATGGCTAGGTAAAAGGGCTGATGGCCCCTTCTTGGGTGGCACCTCGCGCCCCCGCGGGCGAACGGTCATGGCGGCAACAACTATCTTGTGTAGTAGGCTCTGGGCGGCGGACGCGGAAGAGGGTGACGTGACGCGCTGCGAGACACCGGCACGACACGGCGCGCTCTGGGCTCGACTCACGCTCGTGTCAGCCGTCCTGCTCGGGCTGCTGGCGATGCACGCCGGCCTGGCCGCGCAGGTGCACGCGCTCGTTTCGCCGCCCTGTGTCCAGGGAACCGACCGTGACGTTCACCCGCACTGGTCCCACTCGCACGAGCCTGGGGCCGAACCCCACGGCCACCAGGGCGTGCTCTGTTCGGCGGTGTTCCGGGACGACCCCGAACCGGTTCACGGCGGCGAACAACACGGCCTGGCGGCCATGTCCACCCCCTTCGGTGCCTCTGCCTTCACCGGGACGCGTGGCGACCCACCGCAGACGCCGCCGCCTCGGTACGTGACCGACCTGTCTGTCCACTGCGTGTGGCGGCTGTGAGCGGACCTGCGTCGGACGTCACGCACGCCTGTCGGCGCGCTCGACGACTCCGGCCTCAGATCCGTTGGCAATCCGACACCGAGGACGACTCGTGCGAAGAAGACGCCACCTTGGACTCGCCGCCGTAGCACTGGCCCTGACAGCCACGCTCGCGGCGTGCGGGGGCGACGACACCCCGACGGGCCCGTCGTCCGCCACAGCAGGGAGCAGCAGTGAGGCCAGCGACAGCGCCCACAACAACGCGGACGTGATGTTCGCCCAGATGATGATCCCGCACCACCAGCAGGCCGTGAAGATGGCGGAGCTGGCACCCGACCGGGCCGCCGATCCGGCGGTGCTCGCGCTGGCCCAGCAGATCGGGACCGCGCAAGCACCGGAGATCGAGACGATGACCGGCTGGCTTGCGGCGTGGGGCGAACCCACCGCCATGCCCGGCGCCGGCGGTCATGGCACCGACGACATGGGAATGATGTCGGAGGGCGACCTGACCGCTCTCCAGACGGCGTCTGGTCCGAACTTCGACCGCATGTTCCTGGAGATGATGATCCGGCACCACGGGGGTGCGATTGCGATGGCACGCACCGAACAGCGGGACGGACAGTTCCCCGACGCCGTGGCCCTGGCCAGGACGATCGAGTCCACGCAGACCACAGAGGTCGAGACCATGAAGGGCCTGCTCGGTACCGGATAGCCGAGCAGGGCCCTGGGGCACCGGCCGCGCGCCGGTGTCCCAGGGCACCTCGGGTCCCAGACGCGACACTCGGCACGACGAACGCGAACGTCGGTCGCGGCGAATGACCTGACGACGAGACAGCTGACGACCGGAACAGCGGAACGGCTGGGAGACCTCGAAGTCGAGGCCATGGACCAGGTGTGGGCCGCGAGCGGCCCTCGTGGCATGGCACCAGGCCGGTGCCGGAGACCGTCCTGCCGGAGATGGTGGCCTTAACGGCCCGTTTCGGACCTGCGAGCAAGGCGACGGGGCAAGACGATCCACCCGGACTACCCGACCGTTCATCGGACACCGCGGGCCGCAGCGGCTTTGGCGGCCCCGACAGACGTCCCGTCAATCCTTCCGACAGCCACCAGTCTCGATGATCAATGTCTTTCGGTGGTGGAGAGGTCAGCACCGAGAGATCCCCTCACCCCGGGCAACTATGTCTCGTAGTAGGTGCCGAGCCTCGCGAAGGGTGGGTGGTGTCCGGACGCAGTGCGCCGAATTGCTGTCCTGATCCTCGCTGCGCGGGCCCGGGGAGGCTTGCTTGGGTGGCGGTCTGACCGCGATCTGGTGATCGAAGGCACTCCAAAGGCGCGTCTACTCCGCTCGGCGAACCTAGATCTTGCTGGAGCGGCGTGGATGTCCGTCGAAGATCTTCTGAGATCTTCCGATTGCTACCTACTATGCTCTGTAGTTGGTAGTGTGTGCATCTGCTGCAGCATCGGACCGTACGCCGAATCCTGCCCCTGGTCCGGTGACCCCTCCGACTTGCATCTGGGGCAGGAGCGGGGGAACCACGTTCCTCCGGGCGTCGCCTCCTTCGATGCCCTTGGGGTGAAGCCGAATACGCACGGGGCGTTCGGCCGGGCTCCCAGCCCGAACCCGACAGCTCATCTCGCAGGCGTAGGGGAAGGATCACCATGGTGTCTGCGCAGAGTACGCAGCTTGATGCAGAAAGACGCCGACAGGAGGGACGCGGTCGCCACCGGGCTCCGTCCGTCCCCACAGCGTCGAGCCGGGCCAGAGCGCGGGCCCGCGCTGTCGCAGCGGTGACCACTGGCACTGTCGTGGTCTCCGGTATGGCTCTCGCTGGATGTGCGCCGGAGCCCAGCTCGGACGGCGCGTTGGACGACAGCACGAACACCACGTCACTGACGCTCGCGACCCAGATCGGGTCCCGGGTGGCAGTCGACGGCCCCGTCCAGGGTGCCGCGGGAGAGGGCGCGTCGCGCACCGTCCTTGATGCCACGACGGACATCTCTGCACCGACTCTGTCGTCCAAGATCGACGTGGGTCTGCGCGTGACGAACCCCGACGTGACTGTCAACGCGGACGAGCCTGTCAATGTCGGCTTCTCGCTGTTCAACGAGGAGACCCACGCCCCGCTGGCGGACCAGCTCATCAAGGTACAGGTCAAGCTACCCACCGGCTGGGCGACCTTCCTGCACCTGACCACCGACGAGCGTGGCTTCGCCTCCTACACGGCCCGCGTCCTCATCACCACGAACGTCACGGTGATCTTCGATGGAACGGACGCCCTCCAGTCCGCCCGCTCGGAGAACGAGGCGACGCTGCGCGTACGCCCGGCCCCGCCGCCGGTATCTGTGCAGGGCACCAGCAATGCCGTGAACGTCGAGACTCCGGCGGTCGACGTCAGCATCCCGGCCAACACGCTCGGGGAGAAAGCCGTATACCTGGCGTCGCGGCAAGCCGGTAAGCCCTACGTCTACGGGGCGACCGGGCCGTACAGCTTCGACTGCTCCGGCCTGGTGCAGTACATCTACAAGCAGCTCGGCAAGACACTTCCCCGGACCACCGACCAGCAGTACGCGGCGACAACCAGGATCGCTCAGGGCTCCGAACAGCCAGGCGATCTCATCTTCTTCGGCCAGCCCGGCGCGATCTACCACATGGGGATCTACGCCGGTGGCGGGAAGATGTGGGTCGCGCCGAAGACCGGTGACGTGGTGAAGCTCCAGACCATCTGGGCGGACTCCTACTCGGTCGGTCGGGTGACCTGAGCCGGTTCCACTGGCCATCGTGGCCCGGGCGGCTTTCGGCGGCGAGGTGCCGGTGGTCGTTGCAACCGATCCCCTAGTAGGCCAGCCGGTCTGGTCTGACTCCCACGCCGCTGTGAAGGCCATGGTGCTGCAGGCGGTCGCAGCGAGACGATCAGACGCAGTGATATCCGAGCTCATTGAGGGCGGGAACCGTGGTCATAACGAGTGGCAGGAGGAGCAGCACGGCGACGATGAGGCTGCGAGCCACGACGGCGGGACGGGACAGGGGCGGCTCCGCGGTCAAGAGACGCAGTACCCGTTGCCGTACGCCGGTGTTCGCCATGCCCAGCACGGATGCTGGGGGAGCCGCGAGCCGTAGCACTGCTTCGGCGACGACGTGGGGAGCGCTGCGCCGGGCCGCGCTGTCGTCAGCGGTGAGTTCGACGAGTCGGCGTAGCTCCTCCTGTCCTGTCCCGAAGAGCGGCACGGCTGGGAAGGCTCCGGCCAGCACGGCTGCCGTCGTGAGGATGAGGTGGTGTCTGCCTGCGAGATGGGCGCGTTCATGCGCGATGACGGCGTCGAGTTCGGTGGGATGCAACGCTTGCAGCGCGCCTTCGGTGACGACGACGCCCCCGCTCCGGCCCGGTAGGCAGAACGCACTGCGATCAGCATGATCCAGTATGTAGATCCGAAGTGTGGGATGAAAGCGCCCGAGCAATCGGACGTCATGCCGATGACGGACGCGCGATCGACGGCCGGTGATGGTGACGGCGACGGCGACATGAAGGAGGCGGAGCGCCGCAGCGGTGCTCAGGACGACGCCGGCAACTCGTGGAGTCGTCCAGTGGATGGAGATCGTCAGGTTGTGGTTGGTCCAACCGCACCACTGGACAAGCAGAACCAGCGTGTCCCCGATCGCGTGCAGCGGTATGAACAGGAGCGTTGCGGCCAGTACCGCCACGGAGACCACGGAGATCATCGCGGCCAGCCACATGGCGACGGCGAGCCGCGGCGCACGGGACGTCCAGGAAGCAGCGCGGAGGGCGTAGGGCAGACCGTAGGCGACGAGGGCCGCGTACACCGCGAGAACACCAAAGATCATGATGCAGTGGGTTCCTCATCGTCGCGACCACGGCTGGAGGAGTGCCACTGCACCGCTTCGCGCAACGTCTCGTACTCCGCAGCATCCATGGCGTGCACGAAGTGGAGCAGCGTCAGGCCTCGGTCGTCCGCCCCGGAAAGCACGGATCTCATCAGCTGGGCGGTGTAGGCGCTGCGGCCCAATGCGGGCTGGTAGCGGTAGGAACGTCCGGCTCGTTCCCGGGTCAGCCACCCTTTGTGGAACAGCCGGTCCATGACGGTCATCACGGTCGTGTAGGCCAACGGGCGTGTTGGCGCGAGTAGTGCCCGGACATCACGGACAGCCACCGGCCCGCGTGCGGACCACACCCGGTCCATGATTTCGGCTTCCAGGTCGCCGAGTTGTTCCACAACTCCCCCTCGTACGGCACCCGACAAGCACCGCGTCCATCTCATCCCGCGCCTACGCGAGCGGTCCTGCTTGCCCCGGTCACCGCCTTCGGCTGCATCTGGACATCGCTGCGGCCGGTGACGTACGTCCATCCCCGCAGTCTTGCCCGTCGCCGGACGGACTGGCGTGGCTCGACCCCTTGTCGCCGATACCTACTATGGATCGTAGTTGCTGAGGTGAGTCTCATGGGGCGCATCTACCCTAGCTTGGAGTGGAGGGCGTCCCGAATGCGCGTGTGGGCCGACTTGCTCGGTGGTCCTGCCTGTGGGTTCAGGTGCCGGGAGGGTGCTGATCTGCTACATGACATAGTAGTTACGCCGCATTGGGGGCAACGAGAGGATGTGTGGGTGGATCGCGCCAGGAGGTACGTCGACCAGGCTCGTGAGGAAACGGCACTGCTGCTGGGACGCCGTCCGCGAGCGAGGGGCGGAACCCGTCAACCTGATCGGGGCAAGATCTTGTAGGAACTACTGAGCTGGGTGTTCCGTGTCGGCGGTTGGCTGGTCGTGGGTCTGTTCGGGTGGGTTGATCCAGGCTGGTGTCGGCAGCGGTGGTGGTGTCGGTGGGCGGCGGACGAACCGGTCCGGTCGGGTGGCGTAGGCGGCGGCGAGGACCTCGGCGCGGGCGGCCTGGACGGTCTCGGCCTGGCCGTGGTGGACGGTCGCGGGGGTGAGCAGACCGATCCCGGAGTGCCGATGGTCGGCGTTGTAGTAGTCGAAGAACTCGCGGCACCAGGCGCGTGCGGTTTCGATGCTGTCGAACGTGCGGGGATAACCCGGCCGGTACTTCAAAGTCTTGAACTGGGACTCGGAGTAGGGGTTATCGTTGGATGTCCTGGGCCGGGAGTGGGACTGGACTATCCCGAGGTCGGCGAACAGGAAAGCGACGGGTTTCGAGGTCGTGGAGCTGCCGTGGTCGGCGTGCACGGTGAGCCGCCCGGGAGAGACGTTCTGTTTGTCGCAGGTGGCGGCGATCAGGTTCTCGGCGAGAGCGGCTGATTCTTTGTCGGCAAGCGTCCAGCCGACCACATACCGGCTGTAGACGTCCAGGATGACGTACAGATAGTAGGAGGTCCATTTCTGCGGGCCGGGGAGTTTGGTGATGTCCCAGGTCCAGACCTCGTTCGGCCCGGCGGCGAGGAGCTCGGGTTTGACCTTGGGCGGGTGGAGGGCCTGGGCGCGGCGGTCGCCGGTCTCGCCGCGTTCGGCGAGCAGCCGGTACATGGTGCGCTGCGAACACAGGTAGACGCCCTTGTCGAGCAGGGTTGCCCAGACCTGCGCCGGGCTGGCGTCAGCGAACCGCGGGTCGTGCAGCACGGCCAGGACCCGGGCGCGTTCGGCCGCCTCCAACGCCCGGGGGCCGGCCAGGTCCTGATTCCGGGCGGAGTGCGGCGCTACACCGTGCTCGCCGAGGGCCCGGCATCGCCGTCGTCCTGGATGGATTGCGGGTGTGGCCGCGGAGCTACGAGTTCCGGCTGCTCCTGTTCGGGTCGAGGCCGTCCTCGCCTCGACGCCGAACGAGATCGAACGGCTGCGTTCCGGGGGAGAACTCCGTGAATGGATGAATTTCGTGCGGCCCGATCCGGACTCGATCGTCGAGGTGGTCGAACGTGACGTCACCATGGCCCGGAGCACGGTCCGGGAAGCGCGGGTATGGTCACCCGGCTGGGCCACGAGCTATGGGCGGGTGCAGGTCGAGTACCGGGTGAGCCCATTGCCCGACGCGGGGAACGCGCTCATCCGCGTTGCCGTCGCTGGCCTGCGCGGCGAGGTCACGCTCAGCGGTGACGAACTGCGCGGCAGCCGCCCGCGCGCGACCACCGGGATACTCACGCTGACGGGTCGACACCATCCCGCCACCCGGGTGAGCCGGCTCCGGCGGCCGGTGTGTGATCGCCCCGCGGGCGGGGCCGGGCCTGGTGGCTGCCGTCGACGGCGGGTGCCGTGGCACCGCCCGGAACGCCGCCTCGACCTCTGCCCTCCGGGTTCACCCACCCGAGAGCAGGCCGTCGACCAGCCGCGCACGCAGCACGCCCAACGCCGTCCCGGTCCTGATCGATCGTCTCTTCCCGGTGGTCTCCGCGGGAGCCACTTCCTGTCGCGTGTGCGGCAGCTGGTACGTCCAGCAGGCCTTTCGCCCGTATGCTCCCCTCCAATCTCGGGGGGTGGGGGACAGATGAATCGACACCACAGGCGGCGTCTGCTCGCGTCGGCGGTGCTGATCATGGCGGTCGGCGCCGGCTGCGGCGGTTCGGACGAGACGCCGGAGACCAGGGCGGCCAGCAGTTCGAGCCCGCCGGTCGCGGCGACGGCCACGCCGACGACAGAGGCCGCGCCGGAAGAGTCGGCGACTCCGCTCCCGCCGGGAGCGCAGCCCGGCCTGGACGACTACGGCGGCGACGGGCAGCTCGACCCGACCTGCGGCACCCAGGACTTCGGTGGCGGGCTGGTGCTGCGCATCCCGTGCGAGATCACGACTCCCAACGAGCCGGAAGACGGCAGCCGCCTCGTCGAGGGCTCCCTCTACCGACTTCCCGGGTCGATCGACGTCAACCTCGACGGCATCTCGGGAAGCCTGCTCCTGGCCCGCGACGACGCCGGCACGAAGGTCGTCATCGTCGTCTTCAACAGCGACAACCTCTTCGCCACCGGCAGCGACCAGATCGGCAGCACCGACACCGTGGACAACACCATCCGGCTGATCAACTCTACGTTCGCCGGCGGCGAGATCCAGGTACGCGGCCACACCGACTCCACCGGCACCGCCGGCGCGAACCAGCAGCTGTCCGAACGCCGGGCCGCCGTGGTCCGCCAGTACCTGACCGGCCACGACGTCAACGCCACCACAGCGACCGCCATCGGGCTGGGCAGCGGCCAGCCGATCGCCGAGAACTCCAACCCGGACGGCACGCCCGACCCCGAAGGCCAGGCGTTCAACCGGCGGGTCGAGATCGTCCTGCGGCTCCCCGCCGCCTGATCGAGGAAGGTCCGCGGGATGCCCGGCTTGTGATCGCTGACGGGCGGATCGACGTCGCCCTGTCGTTGCTTGAACGGGTCGCGGCTCTCCACGGCAACGTCTCGGTGGCCGTGGACGACGTGCTCGACGTGAACGCCGTCGCGAAACCCCTCCGAGAAGTCCGGGGCTGGCGGGCGCCCGGAACCGCGGCACCTGGCATCGGCGCCCTCGGCACCTGGCGTTACCGAGGCGGCAAGGACTTCGTCGCGCTCCGCCGCTTCCGCCAGCCCGCCGTGATCGTCACGCTCCGGCCAGGTCGCGGTTTCCGCCGGCTCGTCGTCGGCACCCCCGACGCCGAGCACGTCGCCGCGACGATTCGCGCCCAGCTGCCCCCGTGATGACGCCCGGGGGAGCCTGCCCCGGCGATCGGCCGGGACGGGTTCACCTCACGGAGTCGCGCGGACCTGGTCCGCCGGTGATCCTCCAGTCGCGCCACCGCCGGCCGCCTCGGCGACCGCTTGGGAGCGCATGGCACCCTCGACCGTTCATGAACGCATGTCGCGCTTGACCGCGACCGGCTCAGCTCGCGGGTGGGGCTCGCTTGCCGGCGGCGCGTTCATAGGCACGCAGGGTGTCGACGACCAGGCGGCGCTCCACGACCCCGCCGCGGCTGAGGTCAGCGTGCAGTTCTACCGGGTCGTCGATGCACTCACCGAGAAACTCCCGAAGGTTGCCGACCATCTCTCCGACGCGAAAGCGGATCTCCTCGCGTTCACCGCCTACCCGCGGGAGGTCTGGCGGAAGATCTGGTCCTCGAACCCGCAGGAGCGCCTGAAAAGGGAAATCCGCCGCCGCGCCGACGTCGTGGGTATCTTCCCCAGCCGTGAGGCCATCATACGGCTCGTCGGCGCCGTACTCGCCGAACAACACGATGAGTGGATCGAAACCCACCGTTACATCGGCCTGGAAATTCTCGCCAGAACCGACCCCGCTCAGAAAACCGCCGACACACCCGAGATCAGCGTGACACCCGAAGCCCTCCCCTGCATAACCTGAACCAGGATCACGCGGAGTCACTCTCCGTGGACCACGCCCATGGGCGTGACCTGATCCAGCGCTCGGTTGAATCCCCTCGGTGTGTCCGGAGATTCTGATGCACCCCGGACACGCCGGCGGTTCAATCAGAGCCGGATGACGACGACGGCGGTGTCGTCGGCTGGCTCGCTGTCCGCGCCCACCTCGGCCAGCAGCGCATCGGCCAGTGCCTCCGGATCGAGTCCCGGGTTGCGGCGGAGGCTGGCGGCAAGACGGGACAACCCGACGTCGATGTTCTCCCCGCGGCGTTCGATCAGGCCGTCGGTATACAGCGTCAGCGTGGCGCCGACCGCGAACGTCGCGGTGGCCTGGGACCGGGGCAGGTGTTCCGGGCTCGCGCCCAGCGGCGGGTCGACGGTCTGGTCGAGGAACTCGATGGCGCCGCCGACGTGCGCCAGTGCCGGCGGCGGATGACCTGCCCGGCTGTAGGTGACGGTGAGCGTGTCGTAGTCGGCGACCGCCTGCACGACGGTGGTCGACTCGGCGCCTTCTACCGACCGTGCGTACAGGTCCAGCACGTCCAGGGCGGCTGCGGGCCCGTCGGCCACTCGGACCATGGCGCTCAGTGCGCTGCGCAGTTGGCCCATCGTGCCCGTGGCCGACAGTCCGTGGCCGACGACGTCGCCCACGGCCACCGCGACGCGGTCCTCGGATAGCTCCACCAGTTCGTACCAGTCGCCGCACACGTTCATCGTGCTGGCGGCGGGCCGGTACCGCACTGCCGCCTTGACGCGCCCGGTCGGTGCGGGCGTGGGCAGCATTGCTTCCTGGAGGGCCAGGGCCACCTCGCGTTCCCGAGCGTGAGTTCGACGCAGCTGCTCGTTGCCTTCGTGTAGCTCCCGAGCACGGGCCAGCAGTTCCGCCTCCAGCGTGTGCTGCCGGTCGTCTCCCATTTCTCCGGCGCACATGCGGACGAGGTCGGTCGCCTCCTCCACCCGGTGCACCACCAGCGCCACCTGCCCGTCAGGATCAAGCACCGGAGTGTTGACCGTGCTCCAGTACCGCTCCTCGAACACAGCTGGACGCCCTGGCGCCTCCACGTCGTAACGCTGGACCGCCATGGTGTCGCGCTTCCCGGTGGCCAGCACTCGCCGTAGCGACGCGCCAAGTGCGCGCACCGCTGACGCGGACGGGTACTCCGGATTGTCCGGGAAAGCGTCGAACAGGTAGCGTCCCAGCAGGTTCTCGCGCGTACGCCCTGATACAGAAAGATATGCCTCGTTGGCGGCAAGTATGATTAATTCAGGGGTCAGTAGCACGGTCGGGCTGGGGAGAACCCGAAAAACGGCCTCATAGTCGATCCTCGGCTCTCCCACCCGCTACCACCTCGACGACGCACCATCGGATATCTGACCTCCCAACGGTAGAACCGCAGGACGGAATGCGCCGACACTGACGTATTGGCGCAGTCCGCCACCGCGGCTGTCTGCCGGACAATGATCGATGATGTCGTCGCCGTAGCCGCGGCGGTCAGCTCCCGATAGCAAATCCTGCCGCCGGTCGGCGCTGGCGCCGCTCCCGACCTCCAAAGAAGCGGCGACGTTTGGTTCACAGCGGACGCAACCGTACAGATTGGGCGGTCGACCACACGTACTCCGCAACTGACTGCCAGCCCGTCTGCTCGGGTGATACATGCGGCGCGGCCCGGTGCCGCGCCTTGACCCACACCGGTGGACTTCCTGCGCGGCACGGTCCGAGTGGGTCTGTCGGGCGTTGTTGCGGTATGAGGAAGCAGCGCATGCTCGCATCCCGGCGACCGGCGGTCAGACGGTGGCGGCGAGTTCGCGGACGATATCCCCCTGGCAGGCACACCCTGAGGGCTGGGATCAGCGGGAGAGCAGCGCCTCCGGCCTTCCTGACTGACCGGCCCAGGGCGGAGGCCCGTGGCCCCTGTTTCGGGCGGCGGTCTGCGAGCCGCCGCCGTCCTCGTTCGACTCACAAGCGCCATCCGAGGCCGCCCCGTCGGTTCCGGACGCGGCGCAGTCCGACGCCGGGGCGGCGGCTACTGGCTGACCTGTCACGGCCGGGGCACCTTGCGCGCTGGTCGCGGCGCTCCCGGTGGTGTGCGTGGACGCAGCCCCGCCGGAGGAGCCGGCATCCTGCCCAACCGTGGACTCGCCGTCGGGCGGGGCGGTTGTGTCGGCCGATGGGCGGGAGGTCGGCGGCGAGGAGTGCATGGCCTTTGGAGTGGTGCCGTGGGCGGCCGCGGGGGGCTGGACCGCCGTTTCAGGGTCGGATGCCGCCAGCAGGCTGGCCGCAGCGGCGAGGGCGACGAGCATCCCGGCGACGGGTACCAGCGCACGGCGACGCCTACGGCCGCCCGCATCCGCAGCGGTGTGCGCGGTGGCCGGCTCGGCTGGTGGGGAGGCGGTGAGTCCGTCGGGAACGGTGTCCAGGTCCACGATCGAGAACCGTGCGGACGGCAGGGGCGAGGATGCTGCCGAGGAACCAGCGGGGGAGGACCGCCGGGGCGGCGGAGCCTGGGCCAGACGCTCTGCGGGTGGCTCTGCGGGCTCTGCGATCGGCGCTGTCGGGGGTCCGCCTGCGGGCGAGGCGGTGGACAATTCGCCGAGGAGGCGGCTCGCGCTCGGACGGCGGTCGGGCTGCTTGCGCACTGTCGCGGCGACCACCGTTCGCAGGTGTCGCGGGAGAGCCGTCAGGTCGGGCTCGGCATGGACCGTCCGGTAGAGGAGGGAACTAAGCGGACCGTCGCCGAACGGAGCCCTCCCGGCGGCCGCGTAGGCGAGGGTGAGCCCCAGGGCGAAGACGTCCGCGGCGGGCCCGGGGCGGTCGGCTGTGTCGAGAAGCTCCGGGGCCATGTATCCAACGCTGCCGAGAACCACCCCGGTCGCGGTGACGGTGCCGGGGAGCCCGGCGGCAATGCCGAAGTCGATGACCTTCGCGCCGTCGGGGGCCAGCATGACGTTGCCCGGTTTCAGGTCGCGGTGCACCACTCCGGCCTGATGGATGGCGACCAGCGCCGAGGCCAGCTCGATCGCCAGTCTCCGCAGACGGTCCGCCGGCAGTGGGCCGTGCCTGGCGACCGCCGTCAGCAGGTCGGATCCCGGGACGTACTCCGCGGCCAGCCATGGCTGCTCCGCTTGGGGGTCGGCATCGAGTAGCCGCGCCACCCGCGGGCTGTCGATCGCCGCTGCCGCGGCCACCTCCCTGCTGAAGCGTCGGACGAAGTCCGGATCGTCGGCGTACTCGTCCCGCAGGACCTTCACGGCGGCCTGCCGGCCCGCGGCGTCCACTCCCAGGTAGACCACACCCATCCCGCCGCGGCCCAGCCGCGCGGCGAGCTGGAACGGACCGACGGATGCAGGATCTCCGTGGCGCAGCGCCTTCACCGATGCCCCAGCCTCTCGACGTCGCCGCACCCGCCCCGAGCGCGTCCGCCGTACATGCCCGCACGTTCACGCCGTATCCCCGCGAGGTCCCGCATCCGGTGAGTGTCGACTTCCGGTTCGACGCCACAGAGGGCCTGGTCCGTACGCTGTCCGGCCCTTGCGGCACGAGGGATCCACGTCAGTGCCGCCTGCCCCGGCCTCGTCGACACCCCGCGGGCTTCGGCGAGTGTCACGGGCCGGACCGACCCGTCTTGTCCGCCGCGGCAAGCAGGGCATCGCGTTCGTCGTCTGTCAGCAGCCGGGCGGCGCCGTCTACCTGCACGAACTGGCCGAACCAGGCCATGTAGCCCGGGGTGCGCGCGACCACCTCGGGCGGACCCTGAGGGCTGGTCGGTCACGAGGAGCGGTCGCACGGACAGCCTCCAGGCTCCGTCCACCACCCACCGGCCCGGGTCGAACCACCGGTCACTCGCTCGGTGACGAGCGCGCGGTCTGCTGGCCGGTGAGGAGCTGCGCACGGCGGTGGACGTCGCGGGGGGAGCAGCGGCGCTCGAGTCGGTTCTGCAGAAGTGACCGGGCGATGTTGGGTCGGTTGGCCTGGATGGCGCAGTAGATCGTGGTGTCCTCGACGATCTCGCGCTGGGCGGCGCTGCCCCCGAGCCGCTCGACGCCGGGCAGGGCGATCAGCGCGTCGGTGGCCCGGTCGGGATCACCGTGCAGGAGGTGCATCAGGGCGTCGGCCAGTGGCGCGACGGTTTCGGTGAACACCTGGCTGGTCCGGGCGGCCGCGGACCGGCGCAGTTGCGCGAGTCGGCGGCAGTCGCCCGCGGCGGCGAGGGCGACCGCCGAGTGCAGCCCGACGAAGGGTGTCGGCGGATCGACGAGCAACGTGCCGGGGACGGTCTCCAGCACCGGTCCGAGTTCCACCGACGTCCAGGCGCCGGCCGCGAAGCCGCGCCACAGCAGCGACGCGGAGTCGATCAGCGCCCGGACGCCGGAGACGGCCGGCGGCGAGAGCTGGGTCGAGAAACGAGCCCGGGCCGCGCTGTCGTCACCGAGCGCGAGTTCGTGCAGGGCCGCGTGCCAGGCGAAGTGCGCCCGGTGCGACGAATCCGACCCGCAGGTCGAGATCCAGGCGTCCAACCAGGCCAGCCCGGCCTCGTGGTCGCCGGTCTCGTAGTGGACGTGGGTCTTCGCGTGGACGGCGTGGCCGGCGGTCGGTTCGACGGCCAGCGCCAGTGCGGCGAGCTCGGCCGCCTCGTCCCAGTTCTCCTGCTCCTGGCGGGTGAAGGCGAGCAGCCCCCGGTACCACCAGTCGTCGCGGTAGACGGCCGCCAGTCCTTCGACCAGGGCCCAGGCCTCGGCAGGGATCTCCGTCGCGCCGCTGAACGCGATCGTCGGCACGGCGATGCTGACGGCCAGCGCGTCTTCCGGGTAGGCGTGGATGTAGCTCAGCAGGGCCGCGGCCGAACCGGCCCCCGGCTCGCGGATACGGGCGGCGACCACCTCGATGAAGCGCCGCTCACGCTCGTCGGCCCGGGCGGCGTGGCGTTGTGCGTCCCGCAGGGCCGTCTCCACGTCGACGTCGGCGCCCCATTCGGCACCGAGCAGGGCCAGTACCGCCTGCCCGAGGGCGAACTGGGGGTCGGCCGCGACCGCCTCGGCGACCAGCGTCTCGGCTCCGGACCGCACCCGCAGGATCTGTCCGAGCCCGGCGACATAGCGGTCGGCCGCCTCCGGGCTGGCGGTGAGGGGCAAACCATAGGGGTCGCGCACCCGCCGGACGACCCGTGGCCCGGGCAGGGCGGCCACGACGGCGCGGGCGAGCGCGGCCGCCTGGCCGCGGATCTCGGGGATCGCCGTGCTCTCCCACAGCTCCCCCCGCCGCAACGGCCCGATGGCCCAGATCGCCGGCCGGGGTCCGTCGGCCGCGACCAGCCGCCCGGACCCCTCGGTGGCGAAGCCCAGGTCCAGGCTGTCCGGGGTAGCCAGGCCGGAGGCGAGCAGGTTCATGACCAGGGGATCATGACTGGTCCGCACGCCGGCGCCCGCACCGGTGCAGTTGACCACGGCCGCGGCGAGCACCCGGGAGCCGTCACTCAGCGAGACCTCGACGCCGGCCGCGGTCTCCCGGGCGTCGACGACCCGCGCGGCGTGCACGACCAGCGATCCCTCGGCGCGGCGCTGCTCCAGCCAGGCGTGGACCGCGGGGTCGACGCGGTGCCGGACCTGGTCCCAGCACCGCATCGTCGTGGCGACGAAGCTCGACCGGGCAGCCGCGTCCAGCCGTGACCACAGCTCGGCCGTCACCGGGCGCAGCCCGTCCACGGCTCGCCGCCAGTCGCCACCGGCCGCGCGGATGTGATCGAAGACAAGGTGGCGGGCCCGGGCGAGGCTCACCGGACCGTCGGGCAGCTCCGGGGCGGCGAGCGGCGGCGCCGGGTCCAGCGCGTGGGGGAGCGGAAGCAGCCCATGACGCGAGGTCACGTGCAGGCGCACGCCGGCCCGGCTCCAGCGCTGGGCCATGTCGGCCATGGTCAGGCCCGAGCCGACAAGGAGCACGTCGCTGCCGGCCGGGACGCGAGGCTGGGAATCGGCCCGCCACGGATCACTGACGAACCGCGGCGACCGGGCCAGCGCCGGCGGAGCCCACGACGTCGTCGGAGCACCGTGCCCGAGCGCGAGGACGACGGCGTCGACCGGATGGCTGGTCCCGTCGTCGAGCGTCAGCCGCAGCCGGCGGCCGTGCCGGCGGACGTCCGTCGCGCGGGCGCACACCCGCTCGCAGCGCACCCCGGTCGCGGCGCGCAGCGTCTCCTCCAGCGTGTGGCGGAGGTAGTCGGCGTAGAACTGGCGGGGCGCGAAGCCACCGGAAGGAAAGTCGACCGCGACGTGCCGGCGAAGCCAGCGCAGGAAGTGCTGCGGGTCATCGTCGAACGCGCTCATCTTCGCGGCCGGGACATTGAGCCGGTGCCGCGGATCTCGCGTCCGATAAGCCAGGCCCTCACCGACGTCGTCCGACTCGACGAGCAATATCGTGAACCTACGGCCGGTAACCGCCACGGACCTTGCCAGTTGGGTTGTCGCGAGGCAACCGCTCGCCCCGCCACCCACCACCGCGACGACCACCGGCGCACTCATCGGGACCGTCGACAGTATGCGTGCGGACACCTGGTCACAGAGAGATCTCCTTCCCCGTTTATTCCGGTTGATACCAGGTTAAGCCCAGGTGTGGCAGGCCGTGACCCAGATCGACAGACCGTCCCGAACGATCAACGTGCGGAGAGCCGGGTACCGGAGCCCGTGCTGGAATGATGTGAACATGCGTCCCAGCTCTGGTGCACGGTGGTCGATCGGGTCGATGTCCGACCGCTGACAGGCATGTCCGCCCGTTCGCCGCGTCCGCCCACCCGGTCTCGAGATCCGCGAGGGCGTCCAGATGTCGGTCCAGATGCCGGCGAGCCCCACGGGTCGAGAGCATCGAGACCGAGATGAAGCTGCCGCGCGATTTACACAAGGCAGCGGGATGTGTGCCTTACGAAATGCTCCCGTGACAGCACGTTTACGTCGTCATGCGCCCGGGAATGGCGGAGCCACCTACGGTCGGCCGACCGTAGGATGCACGGCCCGGGGACGACGTGGTGCGACTGTCAGCGCGGTAGCCGCCGGACACCCTCCGGCTTTGAACGTCTGCTGTCCGCGCGTCGCTTCCGGTGGCGCGATGTGGGGTGGTGAGCACGGCCTATGGGAATCCGACAAGCCCGTCGACCCCGTGAACCTCACGGAGTCGGCCGGCATCTCGGCCACGATCCGGAAACGCCTGGATCCGCCCGCGGTACGCCCGGATCCGCCCGCGGTACGCCGAGCCGTGACACGCCGAGCCGCGGCACTCCGAGAGGCCGGGGCGGCCGGTCCACGGCGGCCGCCATGGGAGCGCTGGTACTGGCCGCGGTGCTGGCCCTGGGCGCCTGCGGCGGTTCCGGTGACGGAGCTGGCCGCGGCCCGGTGCGGCTGACCTGGTACGTCTACAACGAGTCGTCCGGTTCGTTCGCGAAGGCGGCCGCGGACTGCTCGGCCGCGTCGAACGGCCGGTACACGATCGGCGTCAACATGCTGCCGAACGATTCGGACGGGCAGCGCCAGCAGCTGGTGCGGCGGCTCGCCGCCGAGGACTCCTCGATGGACATCCTCGCGCTGGACGTGACCTGGACCGCCGAGTTCGCCGAAGCCGGCTGGATCGTGCCGTTCCCGGCGGCGGAGGCCAGGCGGCTCACCGACGGGATGCTGCCGGCCGCGGTGCGGACCGGCACCTGGGAGAACCAGCTCCACGCCGTGCCGCTGAACACCAACGTCCAGCTCCTGTGGTACCGCAAGGATCTGGTGCCGCGGCCGCCGCGGACCTGGGACGAGATGCTGGCGGACGCCCGGCGGCTGGCCGAGCAGGGCAAGCCGCACCACGTCGAGGTACAGGGTGCCCAGTACGAGGGCTACACCGTGCTGTTCAACTCACTGGTGGCCTCGGCCGGCGGCCAGATCCTCAACGAGGACGGCACCCAGGTGGTGCTCGGCACGCCGGCGCAGCGGGCCGTCGAGGCGATCCGGGCGCTGGCGCACTCACCGGCCGCCGACCCGTCCTGGTCGAACCAGCGGGAGGACGACAACAGGCTCGCGTTCGAGACGGGTTCGGCCGCCTTCCAGCTGAACTACCCGTTCATCTATCCGTCGGCCCGGCAGAACAACCCGCGGCTGGCCGAGCAGATCGGCTGGGCACAGTGGCCGACGCTGGTGCCCGGTCAGCCGTCGCACAGCACGATCGGCGGGTACAACCTCGCGATCGGCGCCTACAGCCCGCACCGGGCCGCCGCGGCCGCCGCGATCGCGTGCCTGACCGGCCGGGACAACCAGATCCGCGACGCGATCGACGGCGGGCTCCCGCCGACCCTCGAGGACCTCTACACCGACCAGGAGTTCATCGACGGCGGCTACCCGTTCGCGTCGGCCATCTACACGGCGCTGCAGAACGCCAGCGTGCGGCCGCGGACGCCGGCCTACCAGAGCGTGTCGCTGCAGATCGCGCACACCCTCTCACCGCCGTCCTCGGCGAGTCTCGGCAGGCTCGGGCAGCTGCGCGGGGCGATCGCCGACGCCCTCGAGTCGAAGGGACTGGTGCCGTGACCGCGAACGGAGCGGAGCCTGGCGCGCGGCGCCTGTCCGAGCGGCGAGGGCAGGAGCGCGGCGACGTGCGCAGTCCGAGCGAGCCGGGGACGCGGCGGAAAGCTCCGCTTTCGGCGCGGGCACGAGCCGAACGCCGGCTCGGCTGGGCGCTGTGCGCGCCGGCGGTCGTCGTCATCCTGGCCGTGACCGGCTATCCCGTCGGGTACGCGGTCTATCTGTCGCTGCACCGCTATGACCTGCGGTTCCCCGCCGACTCCGAGTTCGTCGGGCTGACGAACTACGCGACTGTGCTGACCTCGCCGCTGTGGTGGCAGGCACTCGCGGTGACCGTGATCATCGCGGTCATCTCGGTGGCGATTCAGTTCGTGCTCGGGCTGGCGCTCGCGCTGGCGATGCACCGGGCACTGATCGGCCGCGGGCTGATCCGGACGGTGATCCTCATTCCGTACGGGATCGTGACCGTGGTGGCCGCGTTCGGCTGGCGGTACGCGTGGACACCGGACACCGGCTATCTGTCCGGCCTGTTCGGTGACGCCGCCCCGCTGACCTCGCAGGTCCACGGCATCGCCGTGATCGTCCTGGCCGAGGTGTGGAAGACGACGCCGTTCATGGCGCTGCTGCTGCTCGCCGGGCTGGCGCTGGTTCCGGAGGACCTGCTGCGGGCGGCGAAGGTCGACGGGGCGACCGCCTGGCAGCGGCTGACCCGGGTGATCCTGCCGTTGATGAAGCCGGCGATCCTGGTCGCGCTGCTGTTCCGGGTGCTGGACGCGTTCCGCATCTTCGACAGCATCTACGTGCTGACCGCCGGGGCGTACGACACCCGGTCGGTGTCGATCCTGGGTTACGACAACCTGTTCACGGCGCTGAACCTGGGTGTCGGCTCCTCGTTGTCGGTGCTCATCTTCCTCGTCGTGGCGCTCGTGGCGTTCGTTTTCGTCAAGGGGTTCGGCGCCGCCGCGCCCGGTGGGGAGGGCCACCGCTGATGACCACCGTCACCTCCGCTCCCGCCGCCGGCCCCGCCGCGGCGCGCGCCCGGCGCCCGTCGCGGGACCGCACCGCGCTGCTCGGCTGGTCGGCCGCGAACCTCGTCATCGTCGGGATGTCGCTGGTGCCGTTGCTGTGGCTGGTGTCGCTGTCGTTCAAGACCCCGGCCAGCATCACCGACGGCAGCTTCATCCCGCAGGAGTGGACCTTCGAGAACTACCGGGAGATCTTCGGCGAGTCCCTGTTCACCCGGGCACTGCTGAACAGCCTCGGGATCGCGCTCATCTCCACCGCGCTCGCGGTGGTTCTCGGCTCGATGGCCGCCTACGCGATAGCCCGGCTCGAATTCCCCGGCAAGCGGCTGCTCGTCGGCCTGGCCCTGCTGATCGCCATGTTCCCGCAGATCTCCCTGGTCAGCCCACTGTTCAACCTGTGGCGCCAGATCGGCATCTTCGACACCTGGCTCGGGCTGATCATCCCGTACCTGACGTTCTCCCTGCCGCTGGCCATCTACACGTTGTCGGCGTTCTTCCGGGAGATCCCCTGGGACCTGGAGAAGGCCGCGCAGGTCGACGGAGCCACCCCGCGGCAGGCGTTCCTGCGGGTCATCGCCCCGCTGGCCGCGCCGGGTATGGTGACCACCGCGATCCTGGTCTTCATCTTCTGCTGGAACGACTTCCTGTTCGCCATCTCGCTGACGTCGACGGAGCAGTCGCGGACCGTTCCGGCCGCCATCGCGTTCTTCACCGGCGCGTCGCAGTTCGCCCAGCCGATCGGGTCGATCGCGGCGGCGGCCGTCGTCATCACCATCCCGATCATCGTTTTCGTGCTGCTGTTCCAACGTCGGATCGTCGCCGGGCTGACCTCCGGCGCGGTGAAGGGATAGGCCCGCCCATGGCCGACATCGTTCTAGACCACGTCACCAAGCGGTTCCCGGACGGCCGGCTCGCGGTGGACGACGCCAGCCTCTCCATCGCGGACGGCGAGTTCGTCATCCTCGTCGGCCCGTCCGGGTGCGGGAAGTCGACCACCCTGAACATGATCGCCGGCCTGGAGGACATCTCCTCCGGCGAGCTGCGGATCGGCGGCAAGGTGGTCAACGACCTGGCGCCGAAGGACCGCGACATCGCCATGGTGTTCCAGAGCTACGCCCTGTACCCGCACATGTCGGTCCGGAAGAACATGGGCTTCGCCCTGGCGCTGGCGAAACGGCCGAAGGAGGAGATCGACCAGAAGGTCGAGGAGGCCGCCCGGGTGCTCGACCTCACCGAGCACCTGGACCGCAGGCCGGCCCAGCTCTCCGGTGGGCAGCGGCAGCGGGTCGCGATGGGCCGCGCGATCGTCCGCTCCCCGAAGGCGTTCCTGATGGACGAGCCGCTGTCCAACCTGGACGCCAAGCTGCGGGTGCAGATGCGCACCGAGGTGTCCCGCATCCAGAACCGGCTCGGCACGACCATGGTGTACGTCACCCACGACCAGACCGAGGCGATGACGCTGGGCGACCGGGTGGCGGTGCTGCGGTCCGGGCGGATCCAGCAGGTCGGCACGCCGACCGAGCTGTACAGCCGGCCGGCGACGGTGTTCGTGGCCGGTTTCATCGGCTCACCCGCGATGAACTTCGTGCCGGCGACCGTCGAGGAGGGCGAGCTGCGCACCCCTCTCGGGGCGATCGTCCCGGACGAGCGCCAGCGGCGGCTGCTGGATGGCTGGACCGGGGCGGCGGCCGACCGCCGGTCGCTGATCGTCGGGGCGCGGCCCGAGCACTTCGAGGACGCGGCGCTGGAGCAGGCGAAGGACCGTCCGGGACTGCGGTTCACGGTCACGGTGGACGTGCTGGAGCGGCTCGGCTCGGACAGCTTCGCCTACTTCACCCTGGCGGGTGGGCAGGCCCGGACCGCCGACCTGGAGGAGCTGGCCCACGACGCGGGCACGGTCGAGCTGTCCGGCAAGGCGGAACAGGTGGTCGCCCGGCTCGACGCGGCCAGCCGGATCCGGGAGGGCGAGAAGGCCGAGCTGTGGCTGAACGTCCACCAGCTGCACCTGTTCGACCCCGACACCGGCCGCAACCTGGACACCCCGGCCACGGCCTGACGCGGCCACGGCATGGCGTGGCAGTGCGGTGTCCGGCCTTCGGTAGATCGGCCTGAACGCTGGAGGTCGTCTGGCGTGATGTCAACGCATGGCGCGAACGACGTCCAGGGCGAAGTCGACGTACTGACTGGCGATCAGCTCGGGGGAGTAGCGGCCGGCGGGCGACCACCACTGCGGCAGCGCCGTACACATGGTGACGACGGCACGCGCCGCCTCCCGGGGCAGCGGGGTCGCCATCAGCCCGCGCCGACACCCCTCGACCACCTCGTCGTCGACCATGTGCTGTACGTCCTGGCGGGCGGCGGCGGCGGCGATGCGGGTGCGGTCCGGCTCCGCGAGGCTGCGCATCTCGCTTGAGCCGATGAAGCCCAGCTGGCGACGGTGGGTGTGGTAGAGGCTCAGGCACTCGACGAGCATGGTGAGCCGCTCGACCGGCCCGTCGCCCTCGGCCCTGGCGGCGCGGCTGCGCTCCAGCAGGTCGTCCATGGTCAGGTCGAGCAGGGCGACGAGGAGATGCTGCTTCGTCGGCCAGTGGTGGTAGACCCCGGGGGCCGAGAGCCCGGCGCGTTGGGCGATATCCCGGATGCTCGCGCCGTGGTAGCCGAGCTCGACGAAGGCGTCGAGCGCGCCGGCCAGTGGCGGGGCGAGCTCCAGTGGCGGGAAGTCCCGCCAGCTTCGGGCCGGGGCCTGCGTCGGGACGACGGTGTGCGGCGCGCGCAGCTGCTTCGGATCCGCGCCGAAGAGGCGGGCCGCCGCACTGAGCCGGTCGTCGCCGATTCTCGTGTGACCGTTCTCGACGGCGCTCCAGGTGCCGATGCTGACGCCGAGCGCCTGCGCGGTCTCGCGCAGGGTGAGGCTGGCGGCGCGCCGAGCCGTCCGCCGAGCGCCTCTCGTTCGAGCCGGTCCTCAGGTGTCATCTCGCGTGCTGGTGCCACGATCGCCCTCCTGGGGCCCCGACCCTACTGCCGGACCCGCCTCGGGGTCCGCTGCGCGTCGAGCTGCTCTCGGGGGGACGGTCCAACCTGACGTACCTGATCAGGGGCGGCCGCGACCGGTGGATCCTGCGCCGTCCCCCGCTGGGGCACGTGCTCGCCACCGCCCACGACATGGACCGCGAGTACCGCATGCTCGACGCGCTGCAGCACACCGACGTCCCGGTGCCGAGGCCGCGACTGCGGGCCGGAGCTGAGATCATCGGAGCGCCCTTCTACGTCATGGACTTCAGCGACGGTGTCGTGCTCCGGGAACGGCGGCAGCTCGAGGCGCTCGCGGGCCGGGTGCCGGCAGCCCTGGCGGAAGCCCTCGTCGACGTCCTCACGCGGTTGCACCGCACGGATTTCGTGGCGGTGGGGCTCGCCGACCTCGGCCGCCCGGACGGCTATCTCGAGCGGCAGCTGCGTCGCTGGGCCGCGCAGTTCGCGGCCTCGCGCAGCCGCGACCTGCCCGAGCTCGTCCGGCTGGGGACGCGCCTGGGGCGGCGGTTGCCGACCCCGCAGACGGCGGCGATCGTCCATGGGGGGACTACCGCCTGGACAACGTCACCGTCGATCCGGCCGATGGGCGCGTGCTCGCGGTACTCGACTGGGAGATGGCGACGCTGGGCGACCCGCTCACGGATCTCGCCTCCGCGGTGCTCCGGTGGGACGGCATCCGCGGCCTGGACAGCCCGGTCGCGGCGGTGCCGGGAGACGTGCCCGGCTTCCCGGACAGCCAGGTGATCGTCGATTCCTACGCCCGAAGGACCGACCGGGATCTGTCCGACCTTCCGTGGTACCTGGGCTTCGCCTTCTACAAGATCGCGACGATCTTCGAGGGCATCCACTTCCGCCTGCAGCAGGGGCTGACCGTCGGCGACGGGTTCGAGCGGCTGGGCGTCGTGGTTCCCGCGCTGGTCGAGCGTGGACACGCCGCGCTCGACGCGTGGACCTAGTCGCTGGTTGGTCAGGTTGGGGCGACTAGTGGGTGGGAGTGGCCCACGTGGTCAAGCAGGGCTGTCAGTTCTGGTGGGGGTGGGGCGGTGGACCAGCGGTGCCAGTACGGCTGCAGACGCGCCCAGGGGCTCAGCCAGCCGCGGACCTGTCGCAGTGTGTCCTGCCAGACGATGCGGCGCCGTGGATTTTTCCCCCGCCGCCCCGCGGTCCTCGCGGGGTGTTTCCTGGGCGTG
>NZ_CASGGV010000313.1:0-42166 GCF_949319125.1 Frankia sp. Hr75.2
TCTCCCCCGCGTGGGGAGGACTCCCCCGACTCTCAGCGTCTCGCCAATCACCTTCGGTAGTGCGACTGTGGCAGATCTGCCACAGTCCGAGTCGACGGACGGTGACGACCCGGCGTCGCACCCCCCTGCGACGAGGGTGCGACGGACCCGCGACGCGTCGCACCCAGCGTCGCACCCGAACCCGCTGCGGCGTCGAGGATGTCGCGGCGTCGCACCCTGCGGCCAGGACCCGCTACAGACCCGCTATCGGGTCGCTGCGGGGTAGCGGGTGGCCGAGCGCGGCAGCGGCCCGCACAGCGGCTCCGAGCAGGGCGGTAGCGGGTCCAGCGGGTCCGGCGTAGCAGGTGCGGCAGGTGTCCGGCCCGCGGGTGGGCGGAGATCAAACCCATCAGATGCCTGATAGGTTTCGGCTGATCGTCCGGCCGCCCGCGCGGGCGGAGGTCAGCGCTCGTCGCGCCAACCCTTCCGGTTGGCATCCAACCAGCCCTCGACATCCGCGCGGCGCCACAGCCGGACCGTGCCGTCATCGCTCGTGTACCACGGCGCCGGGAAGTCGCGATCACGGGTGATCTGGTAGCCGCGGGCCTTGCTCACGCCGAGCGTCGCGCGGATCTGGCCGAAGGTCACCAGCTCGGACGGATGGGCGTACCCGTCATCCCGCCCTTCGGTGCTGGCCATGGGGCCGACTGTCTGGGCCACCCCTTGCCGTAGACCCCAGGGACTACCCGTAGGGATAGCAACGCGCTACGTTGCCGGAGTGATCGCGCGCCGTACCGGGTGCGCGGAAATGGAACGGCCCCGGTCGGTAGTCGACACCGCCGGGGCCCGGACGGATGGAGCCCGCCCGATGAGTTCATCTTGCCCCGACGCAGACGCCCAGGCCCCTGCTGCGGCCGTCCCGCACGCACCCCGCATCGACGAGCCCGGGTTCCGCATCCGGGAGAGCCACGTCGACGGCACCGTCGACGTGATGGCCGACATCGGGGTGAGCGCCGGCCGGCTCGTCGACCGGCTCGCGATCCACACCCCGATCGCGTCCATCCTCACCGGCGCGGCTGTCGAGGGCGGGCGGCTGCTGCTGACGTTCACCAGGCCGCAGCGGTGAGCGCCCACCTCCACCTCGACGCCGCCCGGCATCGCGCGGCGGCCGCGGTGATGGACCGGCCGGCGGTGCTCGTCGGTCTGTTGCTGCTCGACGAGCAGGGCGAGCCGGTCAGGATCGTGGGCCCGTTCGCCAGCGAGACGGCGGCGCGACAGTGGGCGCGGCAAGACGGCATCACCGCGTTCCGGGTGCTCCCGGCTCAGGTCCCCCGGGTCCGGATGTGACCGACGAGGTCGACCTCGAGTTCCCCGCCGGCACCACCCGCGAGCAGCTGCTCGCCGCGGTCGCCGAGCAGGTGCCGGCGGGGTACGTGCTCACGTACGCGGCGACGATCTACGGCCACGAGTTGGGCACCGAGCTGACGTTCGAGCCCGTCCCGCCGGCGGGCGCCTGATCGACCGGTACGGCGGCCCGCAACCTTCGGGGGGTGCGGGCCGCTGGCGTTGCTGGCCCACCCTCACCTACCAGCCCACCCGGATTCGGCCGTCTCCGTCGATCTCAGCGGCTCGGCTATGGGGCCCAGGAACGCCACTGCCCGCCCGGGTTGCCGGGCGGGCAGTGGGGGCGGGTTGCCGGGATCGGCGGTCAGGCGGCGCGGTGCCGGGCGTCCCGGCGGGCACGGGCCCGGGTGATGACCGGGTCCTCACGGTAGAGATCCGGGTGGTCGATCTTGAACAGGGCGATCTTGGCCCGGATGCGGGTCGCCTCCCGGCTGCGCTGCGCCGGCGTGCCGATGATCTCCCGGGCCCGGATGCGGTTCCGGGCGTCGCGCGCCTTGCGAGACAGGTCGGTCCCGGTGCTCGTCGAGCGGACGTTCATGATGGCGGCTCCTTTGTAGGCGGCGAACACGGCGGGCCCGTACTCGCGTAGGTCGATCTCCAGCCGGCGGACGGTCGGCAGCTTCCCGGCGGAACGGCGGTACCCGCCCGACGGGGGCGGCGGGTCCGACCGGACGATCCGGCCGGAGAACGACTGGGCGCTGATCGCCCCGTCGCGGATGAGCTCGAGTACCTCGTCGGCCAGCTCGGTCCGGGCATAGCGCGCCCGGGTGAGCAGGCCGCGGCCGTCCGCGCGCATCTCGATCGTCGTGCCGATCGGCATCGAGAACCGGTCGGAGGACTCGCCGTGGATGGTCCGGCCGTGGTTGAACATCACCGGGGGCAGGTGCCCGGAGCGGGTGGCCCGGTCGAACGCGGTCCGGTCGATCACCTCGACGTACTCGCCCTGGTGGTCGCTGATCTCAGTCGGCGCGTCGAACACCGAGGCGTACGCCTCGACGGTGCGGCCGTCCGCGGCCGAGCGGCTGATGTGGATGTCGTCCAGGGCGTACGACCTGGTGAAGATGGCGGGCATGGGGAGCTCCTTTTCGGGTGTGGTGGTTCACCGGTCGTGGTGCACGGGCACCCGCCATCGGCGGCGGGCGTGGAGCTCGGCCCGGATGCGGTCCAGCGACGATCCGAGCGGGTTGTCGGTGTAGGCGGGCAGCCGCGCCGAGTAGGCCCGGCGGGCGGTCTTCCACCCGGCGAACGCCTCGGCCAGGTCTCCCGGCCACTCGTCGGGCATGAAGCGGCACAGCCGTTCCGGCGCGGCCGGTCCGAGCGGAGCACGGCGCCTCATGCCGGCTCCCGGAACATGTCGTCGAGCAGGCCGGGCGGGACCAGGACGAGCAGGTCCACACCGCTTTCCCGGCACCACCGGCTCCGGGCGTCCAGCCATCGGCGCGTGCGGTGCCAGGCGTGCGTTTCCGCCGGCCAGTCGGCATCCGCCGGCCGCGCCCACTCGGCCTCGGCGAACGTCGTGACCCAGGCAGGGAGGCCCGTCTCGTCGACCGGCCGGCGGCGCCTCACGCGGCACCGCCGATCCCGCGCGGCTGATACACGCCACGGACCGCACGCAGTTGCGTGCGCCCGTCCGGCCCGCCGGCGGCATCATCCTCGGCGCCGAGCGGCACCCGGAGCGCGACGATCAGCCGCGCGAGCAGGACCGACTGCTGCCGGAGCTCGACCGCGGCCGGATGCGTCCGCAGGTCACCGGACACCGCTCGGACGATCAGGCCCTCGGCGTCCACGATGGCCTGCAACGCGGCGCAGGTGTCCGCGACGTGCACCGCCCGGCGCAACAGGGACAGCTCGTGCTCGGCCAGGTCGAACTCCGAGACGATCGACCGCCACAGCCGGCGGCCGGCAGGTCCGGCGCCCTTCGGTGCGGCAGGGATGGCCACTCGGGGACCTCCTTCACTGGCGACGCTCTGTAGTCATCGACCGTGCCCCCCCTCGGAGGCCCCCGCACAAAATGAAGATGGGCGGGAGTCAGTGGGCCGGGTCAGATCCGCGATCGCCCTCCCGCCCCGGCGGCTCCGAGCTCGACGCTCGCGTCCGATCGGCGCGCGGCGCGGCTGCCGCGAGGGTGCCGACGGCAGCGACCGTCTGAGCCCTCACGATCTTGTGGTGTTGATGTTGGGACCTATATGGGCGTTCGGGATCATGTGACCGACCGATCGCGTGCTGTGATGTCGTCACTGACCGTGGGTAGCTCCCGCTCGTCCGGCCCGACCGGCTCGCACTCGTCGTCGTCCCGATCACGCCGTCGCTCCCGGCTCGCCGTGCGGCGCGGCGCCCACGGCTTCCTCCCAGAGCACCGCGAGCAAGTCGAACGCGTGGGCTCGCAGGACGCAGGCACAGCACTCCACCGACCGACCCTCGTCGTCGTACGCGACGCCGGGCAGGTCATCGATCAACGCCTGTACCGCGTGCTCGACACCGAGGCGGTACTCCGCCAGACGCACATCCCGACGCAGATGGTGGTGGTGCTCCGGCCCGGCCGTGGTGGTGGCGGGGGGTGTCACACCCCCACCCCTCTTCGACCCCCCGCCCTTGCTGGACCCCCGCCCCTTCCTCGGCTTGCTCACCCCGCCCCCCTCTCGGCCACGCGGCGGCGGATGCGCTGTCGCCGTCGCTGCTCTGCTCGCCGTCGTGTGCGCGCGCCGGCCGGCGACTCCGTCTTCGCCACGTGCAGCCGTCCGCGGCACCGGGGGCAGAGCAGGGCGAACAGCAGCAGGCGGCCGTGCCTGCTCCCGTACGCCGCAGCGTCCGGCCTGCGGCAGACGTCGCACACCCGCGGCACGGCGGCCTGGCCCTCGACGTCGAGGTCAGGCAGGCAGCGGGCGCAGACGACGAGTCCGGGCTCCCAGCTCGCCGCGGCCACGGGCAGGCCGAGCAGGTACGCGGGCGCGTGCTCGCACGTCCACACGTTCCTGCTCTGGTACCGCCACAGGACCTCACCGACCGTGCGCCGGTACCACCGAGGCAGACCGATCACGGGCACTTCCGGCATCGCGGTGATGGTCACCCCACACCGGCCTCGGACTCGGCGACCTGGACCGCGGCCTCGAGGTCCGCGGCCAGGTTGCGCGCGTCGGCGGTGGTGAACCACACCGGCCGGCCGCCCTGCACGGTCACGGCGACCCGCGCGTGCCCGTCGGCCAGCATCGGCTGGACGCGGACGTAGCCGCCCTGCCGCCGTTCGGCTGTCGCGGTGACCGTCGTCGCCCGGCCGACCGTGGTCACGGTCGTACCGGTCCGCTCATCCGTGAACTCGACGTACATCAGTCCTCCATCTCGTGGGCCTGGCCCTCGCTGGCCAGCACCGCGCCGGCCAGTGCCCGGTACCCGTCGGCCACCCCCGGCGCCGGCGGCTCCTCCGCCAGCTCCCGCGGCAGGCCGAGCGCGGCCAGGACCTCGAGCCGGCCGTCGAGGTCGGGCACGTGGCGGCGGATCGTGGCGGCGGCGCGGCGCTGGACCACGGCGGCCGTCGAGGTGGGGGTGGTGGTCACGCTGCCTCCAGGTGGCCCTGCTCGACGAGCGACGGCACGTCGATGTCCAGCGCGAGCTGCACCCCGACAAGCCGGCCGGCGAGCGTGGCGACGTCGGAATCGGACAGGTGGCGTGCGCAGCCCAACCCGACCCGCGCGGCGACGGAGAGCGGGTGTGTGAGCGGGCGGCGGCATCGGCGACACAGCACCGGCTCGCCGGTGGTCGTGGTCATGACGCCTCCCGGCATCGAGGGCACCGGGGGTTCCCACCCGGCCCGTAGCGGTGGGTGGTCTGGTGGCAGGTGACGCACGGCCCGGCGGCGCCCGGCGGGATGTCGACCGGCGTACGGCCGGCGATGTGCAGCACGACGCCGGTGGTGGCCTGTTCAGAGAGTGGGTGCATTTCAGCGTCCCCAGCGGTCCCAGCGTCCCCCCTGCCGTATTCGTGCAGGTCAGAGCCGGTGTCGTGGGGGGACGCTGTGAACGGGTCAGCGTCCCCCTCGTCGTCCTCAGCGTCCCCCCACGGATCGAGGGGGGACGCTGTGAGGGATTCGCTAGCGTCCCCCCTGTTTTCCCAGGTCAGCGGCCTGTTTTCGCCGTTGGGGGACGCTGGGGACGCTGTTTCGCACCTTCTCTCTGTGGATGCCGTCAGCCGGTACAGGCGCTGCTTCTTCGGCTTCGGCCCGCGCTGGGAGTCATCGACGTCGATACCGATCGTGCGCAGCGCGGGCGCAAGCCGCTTGAGCTGCCCACCGGCGCGGGTCGCGTCCTTCGGCCACTTCTTCGGCAGCCGGTCGGGGGTCGCCACCTTCTCCAGCAACTCCGACGCCGTCAGCAGCAGGCCATCGGGTCCGGACCGGTCGACCAGCTCGACGACGGCCTTCGCGAACGGCTCGCCGTCGAGGACATCGGCGACCGCGTCGCGCGCCGTGTCCTTGTATGACTCCAGCGTCGACCAGCCGGTCACCCGGTCGACGGCGGCCAGGACGCGGGCGAAGTCCGCCATCCGCGGCCGCTCGGTCAGCACGACGTCCGGCAGCACCTTCAGCACATCGGCGAGCAGGTCGAACAGGGACGCCAGGATCGCCGGATGCGCGTCCGCGTAGGCGGCATCGAGGTCGGCTTCCTCGCGGCGCGCACTGTCGGGGATCAGGCGCAACTCGATGGTCAGCAGCCGCTCGGCGAGATCGCCGTTCAGCGCGCCCGCGTCGATGGTGGTCATGGCCAGGACCCGGCGGAACTCCAGCACCACCACGTCGTCATCGGTGTAGAGCGCCCGGTCCACAATCCCGTCACCGGTGACCGCCCGGCACAGCGCGTCCGACAACCAGTCCGCGATGATCGACACGTTGTCGAGGCACAGCGCCCACGAGTTGAACGCCTGTGTGGCCCACGACTTGATGTCGCGCGGCGCGGTCCGTTTCGGCGCGCCGGACGGGTCGATGATCCCGATGACCATCTTCGCCGAGTACGACTTCCCGGTGCCCTGCTCACCCCGGAAGGTCAGGATCGGGTGCGGGATGCCCGGGATGAACGCGGCGATCAGCCATGCGACGAGCAGGCGGAACCCGTCCTCGGTGGTGTTCAGCAGGCCGCGCAGCTTCGCCAGGCCGTCACCATCGCGCACCGGGTCTGGCAGCGGCTTCATCGCACCCGACCGGCGGAACAGCACCGGCGACCGGCCGGCCCGCTCCCAGCCGTCCGGGCCGACGATGACGCACCGGCCGTCGGACGCGCCCAGATCGACCACGATCCGGCCGTCATCGTCGCGAGCGACCCGCAGATGGGGCACCCGCGGGTCGACCGACTGTGCGATGCCCTCCAACACGGTCATCGCGTCCGCCAGCGCGGACGCAGAGGGCACCGCCCCGCCGGCGGTGTCGGTGTAGATCCGGGCGAGCTGGGAGCGCAGACCGGCCCGGCCGCGCAGCGGGAGCGCGATGTTCGGCCCGTCCTTCTTCACCCCGTACGGCCGGCCGTCCTCGGACATGAACAGCTCGTACCGCTCACGGGCGAGCGAAACGAGCTGGGAGGCCTGCGACGGCCCCCGCTCACCCTTCCCGCTCTCACCGGCGGCCGGCGACGGCGCGGCGGCGGGCGCCTGGCCCTCGTCGACGAGCGGGCGCAGATCGTCCAGCCCGTGACCGGCGTTCAGGTGATCGGAGACGTCCTTCTTGCCCGCGGCTGGCAGCAGCACCCGCACCGACCGCACAACCCCACGGAGCGCGGCCTCAACGTGGGCCGCGTGCTTGCGGCCCGGCTCGTCGTCATCGGCCACGATCCGGACGTCCGCGGCGCCGTCGAGGGTGGCCGTGTGCTCCGGCTTCCACTTCCCGGCGCCCTGCGGGCAGGTGGTGGCGACCAGGCCGTGACCTGCAAGCCGGTCGGCGTCCTTCTCGCCCTCGACGACCCAGATCGTTGTGCCGTTCTTGACCGCCTCGACGACGTCGGGCAGGCGGTACAGCGGCTTGCGGATGCCCCTGGTCTTCCACGATCCGTCCGCGGCCTGCTGGACGAAGTCCTTCTTGCTTCCGTCCCTGCCCGGCTCCTTGCGGTGCACCGTGAACAGCACGGTCCCGTGCTCGTCGGTGTACGGGTACGACGCGACGATCTGCGGCCGGGTCTGCTCGTCGCGCGGCGGGAACAGGTCGGCGTCGACCAGGCCCACGACGTCGAGGACTGCGGCCCGGTCGCACCCGGCCTGACAGGTCAGCAGCACCCGGCCGTCGCGGCCGGCACCGACCGACAGCGACGGTGAACCATCCTCGTGCGCCGGGCACCGGACATCCTGCTGAACCCGGGCCGAATCGATGCCCCACCCGGTCGCGGACGTGTATGCCTCGGCGAACCGCTCCAGCGGCGACGGGCCGTTCACGCGCCCACCGCCCACGGCCGCATCTGTACGAGTAGATCCCGCTCGGATGCCTCAACCTCCCGGATCGCGGCCAGCCGGTACGGGTCGATGTGCTGGGTGATGGACCGCTCGACGAGGTCGCGCAGCACCGGCGACCGGACGGCGTCGATCTCTACGGACTCGCCGGTGAAGTTCCTCGCCCGGGTGTCCGACTGCTTCGTCGGGCGAGTCGGGAGCGCCCACTGTTCGATCTGTTCCGGCGTCACCGCAGCCCGGACGAAAGTGATGTCGGCGTCGGGGGCGAACCCGCGGACCCGTTCGGCGAACACCTCGAACTGATTCACCCCGGACGGATCGTGATCACCGAAGTGGTAGACGTACGCCGCCTTACCCTGCGCCTTGATGGCCTCGGCGACGTTCCAGGTGAACGACTCGGATGCGTACCCGCGCAGCACACCGAGCGGGACATCCCACCTGGCGGTGACGTCGTGCAGGATGCCGGCGATGGCGTCCTTCTCCGCGTAAACCTCGACGTGCGCCGGCTGGTCGTGCCACAGCGCGCGACGGTAGGAGGCGGCGGCGTCGTCGAGCATCTCGCCGAGCGAGTCCCAAGACGTCGGCTTCATGATCCACCGCGTCCCGTCCGTGATGGACGTGTAGGGGATCACTCCGGTTCGGCGCAGCTTGAGCAGCTCCCGCCCGATCGCCCGGTAGTCGTTCTCCGACTTCTCGACGGCGCCGAGCGACAGGACCCGGTAATAGACGCCCCGGAGCGTCAGCGGCGCGTCCTCGGTGACCACCTGGACGATGGCGGCGTCGAGCGCGTCGAGCTGCGCCGAGTTCCGACGCTGCCGCTTTACGGTGCTAGACCCGTAGCCGCTCACTCGCCCACGACCTTCATCCGCGCGACCTCGCCAGCACGGCGCGCGGCGGAATGCTCGGCCTCGTCGAGCCGGGAGCGCAACGGCCGGCCGGCGGCGTGGGCGATGTAGCGCAGACGGGCGCGGAGCCGGGCGAGTTCGATGTCGGCGCGGGTCGGGCGCGGGTTACTCTCGCTGTGAGACGTCCGGCCGCCTGCTAGTGACTCTCTGACCGCCCGGGGGATGCCACCCCCGGGCGGTTGCGCGTTCTGGGACATCAGGCGGCCCCCGCCTGCTCCATGTACAGCCGGCCCAGGTAGGCGTCGAGGTCGGACCGGGCGTACAGCAGCTTGCGACCGACCTTCACCGCCGGCGGCCCTTCGCCGCGGTGCCGCATGGTGTAGAGCGCCGTCGGAGTCGTGCGCAGGTACTCCGCGACCTCGTCGACCGTCATGAGCGGCCCCATGCGCCGGGAGTTCTCGGCGATCCGGGCACTCTTGAGCGTCACATCTGCTCCCCAACTTGGAAAGATGACTTTCCGATATGGGGACATGCCTACCCCCGCCTTGCGGGAGTTGTCAAGTTGGGTGCAGACTTCCCCATCATGGGAACTAGAGCTGTGACATCCGGCCCGATCGGAGAACACGTCCGCCATCGGGTGGCGGCCCTACGGGAGGACCGACGGTTGACGCTCGCCCAGCTCTCCGAGCGCCTCGGCACGCTGGGGCGGCCGATCCTCCCGACCGGACTATCGAAGATCGAGAACGGCGAACGGCGGGTCGACGTCGATGACCTCGTCGCGCTTGCCCTAGCGCTAGACGTCGCACCGAACGCACTTCTCCTGCCAGCCGAACCAGACAGCGGCGTCGAGGTGCCACTGACCGCAGCAATGTCCGCGGCCGCCGGCGAGGCCTGGCGATGGGCGATCGGGCTTCAGCCCCTCGTCGCCGGTCGTCGGGCGTGGGAGCTACCCGTGATCGACGAGGAACGGATGCGGGAGTCCTTCGACGACCTGATGCGGTTCCGCCGCGAGAGCCAACCGCACGGCGCCGAGCCTCCGGCCGAGTATCGGGAACTGATGGCGATGCTTGGAGAGGCGAACCAGCAGATCGCCCGGCTACGGGCGGAACTCAAGGACCGACGGTCGTAGTGGCGCACATCCGAGACCGCTGGTTCACCAAGGACGCGGACGGCAATCGGGTCAAGACGGCACGGCACGGCAAGGGTGATCGCTGGCAGCTCACCTATGCCGACGAGGCAGGGAAGACGCACTACCCGACGTTTGCCCGGAAGGTCGACGCCGAGCGGTTCCTGACCACGGCCGAGGCGGACATGCTCCGCGGCACGTACGTGGACCCAGACAAGGGCAAGGAGCTGTTCCGTGTCCGGGCCGAGGCGTGGCGCCGAGACCAGGTGCAGCACGCACCGAGCACGGCCGAGACGGTCGCGTCCGATCTGAAGAACCACATCATCCCGCACTTCGGAGACCGACAGATCGGGAAGATCAGGCGGTCCTCGGTGCAGTCGTGGGCGACCGAGCGGTCCGCCGTCCTGGCCCCCCGCACCATGCACCGGGTGTACGGCTATCTGGCGACGATCTTCCGGGCGGCCGTGACGGACGGGATCATCGCCAAGACGCCGTGCCTGGACATCAACCTCCCGCCGGTCACCAAGACGCGCGTGGTGCCGCTCCCGACGATGGCTGTC
Source organism: Frankia sp. Hr75.2 (assembly GCF_949319125.1). NCBI lineage: Bacteria > Bacillati > Actinomycetota > Actinomycetes > Frankiales > Frankiaceae > Frankia > Frankia sp. Hr75.2. The sequence continues at coordinate 10,335 of NZ_CASGGV010000313.1, forward strand.
GAAGCGATCGTCGAGGCCGCGCCGGCACGCTGGCGGGCCGCGTTCGTCGAGGCGGCCGGCACCGGCAAGCGGGAGGGCGAGATCCTCGGTTCGACGCTGGACCGGGTGGAGTTCCTGCACCGGCGCGGCCGGGTCGACCGCCAGGCCCAGACGCCGAACAGGGGCAAGCCCTTCCTACGTCCACTCAAGACGGAGGCATCCGAGCGGACGATCCCGTATCCACAGGTGGTCATCACGGCCCTGTCCGAACACGTCCGCCTGTTCCCGCCGGAGCTCGTCGAGGTCGACGAGTACACCGAGCGGGCGGCCGGAGCGACACCGCGGCGGGTACGGGTCCGCCTGCTTTACCCGGGCGATGACGGCGCCCTGATCCGCCGGAACCGGTTCATCGACTCCGTGTGGAAGCCAGCGGTCCGCCGGGCGGAGGCCGAGCTACGGGAACGCGCCGCGGCCCTGCGCGGCCACGGCCAGAAGGACGCGGCCGACGAGGTGGACGCGGTCGCCGACCGGCTCTCCGGGAAGGTCGACTTCCACGAGCTCCGGCACTACTACGCGAGCCTGCTCATCTTCGCCGGCGAGAACGTGAAGGTGGTCCAGGCCCGCCTTGGCCACAAGAGCGCGATGGAGACGCTGGATACATACGGTCATCTCTGGCCTGACTCCGAGGACACCACCCGGACGGCCGTAGACACGGTCCTTGGCGCAGCGCTCGGAGCTGTCACGGTCCAGAGACGGTCCACGGGTCAGGCGTAGGGCCTGTACAGCAGGTCAGAGCACATGTCGATCTCTACCCGGCCAGTCCCCGGCGTACAGGCCAACTCGTCCGCCCCATCACAGCTTGCGACCCGGTCGCACTGCGCGCGGTCCTGGCGCCGATCGTCTGGCGGGTCGTCACCCGACCCACGGCGCAGGAGCGGATCTGCTCCCGCGGCGCCGGCGTGGCCGGTGGCAGACGTCGGGCTGGCTCCCGCGGCCTGCGGTTCGGGCCAACGCCACCCCTGGCGCCAGCGATCGTGACGCCCCTGTCCTCAGGCCGGCCGACGCGGACCCCAGGCGGTCAGCCGGCGGTGCCGTCGGCGCAGAGGCGGGGGCGGGTGACCTGGAACGCGGTCCCGGTGGGATTGATCTGGACGAAGGCATGGCAGTTGAGCGGCTGCGTGCTGTTGGTGGTCAGGTTGACGGGTTCGATCAGGCCGCCCGCGTCGTAGCCGGTGACCTTCCGCAGCGCGCCGATGAAGCCCTCACGGGTGGGGCAGTCGCCGGCCAGGTCGAGCCCACGCAGGAACATGTCGCTGTAGACGTACGCATGCAGGGCGAACTGCTGGTCGGGCTCGACGGTTTCGGGTGCGTAGCGGGTCATCGCCGCGCGGTAGCGGTCGATGGCGGCGCCGCCGACCTCGAAAGGACGGGAGTACACCGGGAAGGAGACACCCGCGAGCTCCTGTCCCAGCACGGGTAGCACCGCGCTGTCGTAGCCGGTGAACGAGACGGTGGTGGCGAGTCGCAGGTTCGCCGCGCGGGCGGCCTGCACGACGTCGGCCATGTCCTCAGGGGTCGTGAAACCGATCAGCGCGTCGGCGCCGGTAGTGGCCAGCTCCCGAACCACCCTGGCAGGGCTGTCGCTGCCGCGGGCGTAGGAGATGGCATCGGTCGAGGTCAGCCCGATCGACTGGAACGCGGTCCTGTACCACGTGACGGCATCCACCGTGGACGCCGGAGTTCCCGTGGTCAGGATGCCGACCCTGCTGCCGCCGTTGGCCCGGACGTAGCGGCCGACGGTCTCAGGGGAAGCCTCGTACATGTCGGAGAACAGGTTCGGGTATTCGGCCCAGGACTGCAGACCGAAGCCGACGACGGGAACCTTTTGCGCCGCGAGGCTTTCCAATGAGCTACCGAGAGCGGTGGTGACCGTCACGAGACCGAAGACCCCTTCGTCCCGGAGAAGTTCCTCGGTGACGGTGGCGCTCTGGGCGAGCGTGTTCGTATCGTCACGCCACTCGTAGACAACCTTGCGGCCGTGTATCCCGCCCTCAGCATTGACCAGGCCGATTCTGGCGTCCACTCCGGACCGGGCCGAGGCGATCGCGGTGCTTCCCATGCCCGACTCGGAGTACACCAGACCGAGCTTCACCTGGTCGGACGTCACCCCGGGGCTGGTGCAGGCGGCTCGTGGGCTCCCGGCGCTCGAACCCGGGGAGCAGCTCGTCAACCCGGTGGCAACGACCACAGCCGTGAGCCCCGACAGCGTCCTGACGCGACCTAAACCCACACTTTCCTCCACGGAAGACAAACTGGGGATGACGTTCTACGGCGCGGCGAGCCATGCCGTCCATTCCTCATAAATTGTACTCCGTCTAAATTATCGATCCAATTCAACCGGCAAGGAGGCATAGCCGGAACACGCAAAGGAAGGCTGTGAGTACAGAACGCAGGGTCAGGTAGTAAGGCGGGGCGGCCGCCAGGTCCGGAGACGTTCGTCGAGGTCGTCGAGGAGGGAGTGCCATCCGAGGTAGCCGCGGGCCTCGCCGACGAACCGCTCGGCGCGCCCGCCGATGACGATGCTCGGGCGGTGGCGGGAGATGTACAGCGCCTCGTCGACCAGCTCGACGGCGTGGTCGAGGTCCCGCCGCTTGGCCGCTGCGGTGGCCGCGGCGATCCGGGTCATCGAGCGGAGCCCGGTGGCGCCTACGGCGTCCAGGTGGTGGATCGCCGCGTCGGTGTAGACGCTCGCCGCGCCCGGCATACCGAGCTCGACGTACGCGGCCGCCGACAGCTCCGACAGCGTCAGCACGTGCAGCGTGTCGATCGAGAACCCGGGGCGGCCGAGCTGTTCGGCGCTCAGTGTTCCCGCGATGCTCCAGGCCCGGCCGACCGCCTCGTGCACCGCCCACCGGTCACCGAGAGTGCCGTGCGCTCGAGCCTCGATGGCGGCGGCGCGGGCCGCGGCCGGGCTCCCGCGGCCGACCAGGGCAGCTCCCGACGCCGCGAGCGCGACCGCGTCCGCCGGCCGGCCGGCCTTGCGCGCCAGCGACGACTGCCACAGCCGCACCCAGCACATCAGCTCCTCGTCGCGGGCCTCGGCCGCGTGCACGAATGCCTCCTCGAAGGCGAGGACGGCACCGGGCAGGTCGCCGAGGTCGTGCCGGGTGGCTGCCCAGAGGGCGACGAGCCGGCCGGCGGCCCGGTGCAGCCGCAGCCGCGTCGCCTGCGGAACGACGTCACGCTGCAGCAGCGAGCGGACGACGGGGAGGTGACGGCGCAGGTGGACGGCGGTCGCCCCGATCGGGGCCCGCTCGTAACCCGCGGTGAGCTGGGCGACCCTGTCGTCGAGGTGGTCGAGCACATCGCTGGACGGGCTCATGCCGCCGCCTCGCGGGACGAGGAGGTCCAGCGGGAACAGGACGCCGACCGCGATGAGTCGACGCCGCGAGGTGGCGTCCATCGATTGCGTCCTCCGCTGTTTCCTCCACCGGCTCCGCTGGATCCACCGAGTGGCACGGTGGCGGGCGTCTGATGTGTCCGAAGTGGCGTGATCCGGGACGGTGTCATCCGAGGTGGTGCTGTCCGAGGTGTGACGGTCCAAGGCCCCCGTGCTTGGCGCATGTCCCGAATCCTGCGAGCCCGGAGGCATTCCGTCACCCTCAGGTACCACGCAAGGACACAGATCGGCCTCGCGGCCGTACGCACACGTGTCCGACCGCTCCGTCTCTGCTGGTCCCGGCCCGGAACGTTCGGTCCCGGCAGGCCGTTCGGTCCCGGTCGTGGACGTTCGCGGGAACCGGATCGGCGCGGCGGACCAATACGTAATGTGAACAGACACCCACCCGGAAACCCGGCGGCGAATTCCGGCATCAGCGACGACCGAGCTGGTGAGGCATGACGGTGATCCCGACCGACGCCGACCTGCTCGTGCGGTCCGTGCGTGAGCCCGAGGTCTTCGCCGACCTCTTCGAGCGCCACGGTGACCGGGTGCACCGGTACCTGGCCCGGCGGGCCGGGCCGGACCTCGCCGAGGACCTGGTCTCCGACACCTTCGTCGCCGCCTTCGAGCAGCGTTCCCGGTTCGACCCGGCGCGCGGGCCGGACGGCGCGCTGCCCTGGCTGCTGGGCATCGCGACCAGGATCTTGCAGGGCCACCGGCGGGCCGAGGCCCGGCGCTGGCGGGTGTTGGAGCGGGCGCTGCCCGACCGGCCAGAGCCCGCGGCGGCGGACCGGGTCGCGGACCGCGTCGACGCGAACGCCACCGTCCAGTCCCTGGTCCGCGCGCTCGCCGAGCTCCCCGACGGCGAGCGGGACGCGCTGCTGCTCCTGGCCTGGGGAGACCTGCGGTACGAGGAGATCGCGACCGCCCTCGCCGTGCCCGTCGGCACCGTCCGGTCGCGCATCCACCGGGCCCGAAACCGGCTGCGCGCCGCGCTGGCCGCCGATCCGCCGGCCGCCAGGTCGGCCCCGACCCGCTCCGGCTTCCGTCCTTTTCTGGAGAGTGAGCCATCATGACCGACGACCTCGACCTGCTGACGCGGCTCGGCGCAGACGTGCCGCCGCTTTCGGCGGAGGGCCGGGCCCGGGTCCGCGCGCGGCTGTTCGCCGCTGCGGCCGGGACCGCGAACGCGCCCACGCACGCTGAATCGAACGCGGTAATGGGAGCGGACGGCGCGCGTCCGGCGCGCCGGGACCTCCTGGAGCGGGTCGACGGCCCGGGAACGCCGCCGCGACGCCGGCGCCGGGTGCTGCGTCTCGGTGTGGTCGGGGCGGCCGCGGCCGCCGTGTCGCTGACCGCCGCGCTGGTGCTGCCGGGATCGGCATCCCCCGCCTACGCGCTGAGCGAGGAGCCGGACGGGACGGTGAAGGTCCAGATCAACGAGTTCCGCCAGGCCAAGCAGCTGGAGGCCGACCTGCGGGCGGCCGGGATCAACGCGGTCGTCGACTTCGTCCCGATCGGCCAGACCTGCCAGCAGCTGCGTGGCGGCGGTGCACCCCCGGCGGGCAGTGACGTCACGCCGCCGGCGGAGGGTGGCGTCTCGAACGGCGGCCAACCCCCGGATTCCGCGCCCGGCACGGTGGCCGAGGGCGCCGATCCGGCCGGGACCGGCGCCGCCGAGCGGGGAGCGGTCGGCGGCGACCCGAACGGATCCGGCGCGCGGGACCGGAACGGGCAGGACCGGAACGGACAGGACCCGAGCGGGCAGACCCAGGCGGGGGCTCCGACCGAAGCCGGAGAAGAGCCCGCCGTCCTGACCGTCGACGCCGGGCCGGAGGAGTCGACCGCGTTCGAGGTCACCCGGGGTGCGCTCAAGCCCGGCCAGTCACTGGTGATCGTCGGCAGCTACGACGAGGCGGACCCGAGCCGCCCGGGCACGATCTCCTCGGCCGTCGTCGAAGGCCAGGTCGCGCCGTGCACCCCGGTCCGCGCCGGCGGGGCGGGGGCGCAGCCCGGGCTCGGCACCGGGGTCGCTCCCAGCGGTGCCCCGGGTGGCGCACCCGGCGGCACCGAGCACTGAGCACCCGCGCCGCGGCCAGCCGGGCTGCGTACCGGGACCACCCTGGCGGGTCGACTCGCCAAGATGACCCGACGCGCCTACGAACCGGAACCGCCCGGCGGCCCTACTCGCCGGGAATGACCAGATGGGCGACGTGGTGGGTGTCGTTGAAGCCCCGCAGCACCGCGGGTCCGTCGGAGTACCAGTCGATGGTGGTGATCGACACCAGGTCCAGGTGCAGCCGGTAGAGCACGGTCGGCTCGGCGGCGAGCGCGAGCTGGGTGAGCCCCTTGATCGGGGTCACGTGCGAGACCACGAGGACGCGCCCGGCGGGATACCGGGCCATGATCCGGTCGCGGGCCGCCGCGACACGGGCGACCGTGCTCAGCAGGCTCTCCCCGCCCGGCGGCGGCACCGAGGGATCAGCGAGCCAGGCGTTCAGCTCGTCCGGGAAGCGCTCGCGGACCTCGGCGAACGTCATCCCCTCCCACGCGCCGAAGTCGGTCTCCCGCAGGTCCTCGTCGATCAGGTAGTCGCGGCCCAGCGCGTCCGCGGTCTGGCGGGCGCGCTTGAGCGGCGAGCTGATCACGGCGTCGAACGGCTCGCCGCGCAGCCGGTCCGCGGCGGCGGCGGCCTGCTCCAGCCCGAGGTCGGTGAGTGAGGCCTCCACGGTTCCGCTGAACCGCTTCTCCACCGACAGCGGCGTCTGGCCGTGGCGGAGCAGGACCATGGTGATCGGCGGAGCGGGCGGGGCCATCCAGCCGGAGAGCCGGTGCGTGGTGGGCGCCTGGTGCGGCAGCGGGTCCGGCGACTGCGGGACGGAGGGTTCCCAGGACCGGCCGGCGGCGGCGGCGTCCATCGCCTCGTTCGCCAGCCGGTCGGCGTCGCCGTTGCGGGCCCGGGGCACCCAGACGAACCGGACCCGCCCGAGCCCAGCGGCGATCTCGGCGGCCTGGGCCGCCAGCGGGCGCATCGACGGGTGCTTGATCTTCCAACGGCCGCTCATCTGCTCGACGACGAGCTTGGAGTCCATCCGGACCTCGATGTCGGCGCCCGGGTCGAGCTCCGCGGCGGCCCGCAGGCCGGCGAGCAGGCCCTCGTACTCGGCGACGTTGTTGGTGGCCGTGCCGATCGAGGCGGCCCGCTCGGCCAGCACCTGGCCGGTGCCGGCGTCCCGGACGAGGGCGCCGTACCCGGCGGGCCCGGGATTGCCGCGGGATCCTCCGTCGGCCTCGACGACCAGTCTGCGCCCAGCGCTCATGCCGCCACTCCCCTCTGCTCGTCCGGCTCCCGCGAGTCTGCTCGGCCGGCTCCCGCGAGGGGCTCGTCCACCCCTCGGAGGGGAGTCACCCCTCGGGGGGGATAGAAGACTTTACCGGCCGCTCGGCGATGTGGACAGCGGGCGGCCGGACGCGTGACGTCAGCGGGTGGTCACAGCCCGGACTCGGCCGTCCTGACCAGGATGCGTCGACACTCCTCGCACCGCACGACCTCGTCGGCCGGGGCGGCGGCCACGGCGCGCAGGTCCCCGCCGGAGAGCTCCAGGTGGCATCCCTGGCAACGGCGGCGGACCAGCACGGCGGCGCCCACCCCGGCGGAGGAGCTGCGAACCCGCTCGTACAGGACGACCAGCGGCTCGGGCAGGGCCGGCGCGAGGGCGTCGCGCTCGGCGCGGCGCTTCGCCGCCTCGGTGTCGATCTCGCCGAACTGCTCGTCACGTCGCTCCTCGGCGGCCCGGCGCTCGGCGGCGACCCGCTCCTGCTCGGCGACCAGGCCGGCCAGCCGGCTCTCCAGCGCGTCGACGGCCTCCATGCGCTCGAGGGCCTCGTCCTCGAGGACGCCCTGCCGGCGGGCCAGCGAGGCGAGCTCGGCCTGCAGGTTCTCCAGCTCGCGCGGGTTGGCGACCTGACCGGACTCGAGCCGGGCGCGGTCGCGGTCGGCGCGACCGCGGACGAGCTCGATCTCGTTCTCGAGCTTCTGCTGGGCACGGCCGATGTCGGCGATTTCCGTCCGTACCCGGACGATGTCCGAGTCGAGCCGGTCGAGGGCCTCGGAACGCTCGGCGATGGTGGCGAGCTCAGGCAGGCCGCGGCGGCGCACGGCGAGCCGGTCGAGCGCGGTGTCCAGCGCCTGGAGGTCGAGGAGGCGAAGCTGGGTTGCGGGATCGGCCTTCATGGACTCCTCGCCTAGAGCCTTTCTTCCCGGCGTGCGCCGGGCGCATGGGATGGGACTGGCAGGCCGGTGGCGGGCTCGCGCCACGTGGGCGCGGCGCTCACATGCAGCTGCCAGGGATCGGTGACGAGTGTGGACACCGAGGTACTCACCGTACGTCCCCGGGCCGCGAGGCCGGCGCGCAGCCGGTCGGCGGCGCCGGCGAGCCAGGGCCACTCGCTGGCCCAGTGCGCCACGTCGACGACGTCGAGCGGGTGGGCGCCGACCGCGTCGAGGGTGTGATGGTGCCGGCCGTCCGCGGTCACCAGGACGTCCGCCCCGGCCGCCGCGGCGGCGCCGACGAGCTCGCCGCCCGCTCCCCCGCACACGGCCACCCGGTGGACCCGCCGGTCCGCCGGACCGGTCGCCCGCACGCCGCCGGCGGTCGCCGGCAGGGCCCGCGCCACCCGCTCGCAGAAGGCGCCGAGCGGTTCGGGGGCCGGCAGGACGCCGACCCGGCCCAGGCCGCGGCACTCGGTGCCGGCGTCGGTCCGCCCGCGGGCCCGCGCGTCGGCGCGGGCCCCCGCGCCGGTCGATCCCGTTGCCAGCGGGTGGACCTCGCGCAGGCCGAGCGCGGCGGCGAGCGCGTCGCTGACGCCCGGGTCGGCCACGTCGGCGTTGGTGTGCGCGGTGAACAGCGCGACACCGGCCCGGACCAGGGTCGCCACCACGCGCCCGCCGGCGGTCGTCTCGGCGACCGTGTGCGCGCCGCGCAGGAACAGGGGATGGTGCGTGACCAGCAGCTGGGAGCCACTCGCCGCCTCGGCGGCGACGGCGGGCGTCGGATCGACCGCGAACAGGACGTCGGTCACGGGGGCGTCCAGGTCACCGACCGAGAGGCCCACCGCGTCCCACGACTCCGCCCAGGCCGGCGGGAAGCATGCTTCGAGAACGGAGACGCAGTCACGGACCGTCGCACCAACGGAGGTCATCCCCGCGACCCTACTCGGATGGTCAGCAGACGGTCAGCCGGCCGGGTCGACCGGTGGCCATCGCGCTGGTTCCGGACCGGGTGCCGTCACTTCATCCCGGCATGACCCGTAACGTCACCCCTGGCGTAGGACGTCCGCACGGGGTTACCACGCCGTGGAGAAGGAGCTCGAGTAATGGCTGACGTGTCGGTACGGTTCCAGATCGCCGGGGATTCGGAGATCGTCCTGAACCTGGCGACCCCGCAGGCCGTACGGCTGGTGGAGGCGCTGATGGGCAAGGTCGCCGACGCCATGGCGGCGCCGGAGCGGCTCGCCGTCGGCACATCCTGGCAGCAGGGCCCCCCGGCGGCGCCGGCGCCGCCGGCGTTCAACCCCGGGCAGCGACTCCCCCAGTAGCGCCCCGCGTCCAGACGCCCTCGGCGGCACGCGGTCGCCCTCGGCGGCACGCGGTCGCCCTCGGCGGGACACCCGACGGCCCCCGGCGGCACACATCCGGTTGCCTTCGGCGGCACACAGAGCTGACAACGGCGCGAGCGCGCGTGCTCGCGCCGCGGGTAGTCACTGCCATCACCAGGAATCCGACAACAACGTCGACGCAACGCGATACAACTCCGCAGAGCATTCTCTACGAAAGGACACCCGATTAGCTATGGCGGGGGACGTGCCGGCCGACGAGCGGATCCTCATCACGCTGGATGACCCCGGCCCCGAGGCCGACGCGCGGCGCGGCCTGATCGGTCTGTCGCGAAACGCCGCCGGTGGCGCCGAGGGTGAGCTCCCGGATGGTTCCGCCGGCGACGTCGGTGGCTCCGGCGGAACCGGTGACGCCGGCCCGTCCGAGATCTCCGGCCCGAGCGGCCCGGGTGACCCCGGTGCCCAGGACGTGACCGAGGACCCCCGCCACCGCGAGCGCGCCATCCACCGCTACGGCCGCGTCCGGGTGGTGGGCCGGCCGCTGGCGACCGCGGCCGTGGCCACCGCTCGCGGGGTCTCCGCCGGCACCATCCCGGTGGACGGGACCGTCGTGTCGACGCTGAGCCTGCCCGGCGGGCTGGACCGAACCGAGGCGCTCGGGGTCGAGGCGTTCCGCCTGCGCGCGGGGGACGACTACCGCCGGCGCAAGCGCTCGCGGCCGCGCGACGCCGCGCCCTGGGACATGAACCGGCCGTGCACCGACATCGCCCCGCCGCGCGGCTCGGCGGGCCCAGGCGCCACCCCGCTCGCACCCACCGTGCGCTCGCTGCTCAACGGGCTCGGATCGGACGCCTCGGGACCGGAGGCGACCGGGTCGCCCTCGGGCGCGGCCGGGACGGGCACGGCCGGAGCGCCGTCCGCCGGAGCGCTCAGCAGTTACCTGGAGGGCTCCGTCGCGGTCGGGCTCATCCTCGTCGAGGGGCCGACGCCGGCCCTGCAGCTCTCCGCCGCGGAACGCACGAAGATCGTGGCCGAGGTGCAGAACGGCCTGTCCTGGTACGCGACGCAGAACCCGGCGGCCGAGCTGACGTTCAGCTACGACATCCAGATCGTCCGGCTACCCACCCCCGCCAACCCGTCCGTGAACGACCTCGAGGCCCTCTGGCGCGACCCCACGATGAGCCGGCTCGGCTACGCGGCGAACTTCGACGGTGTCTACGACTACGTCGAGGCGCTGCGCGCCCGGCTGCGCACCCGGTGGGCCTACTGCGCGTTCGTCACGAAGTACCCGCTCGGACACTTCGCCTACGCGTCGATCGGCGGCCCGCGGATGGTGCTCGCCGCCGACGCCGACGGCTGGGGCCCGGACAACATCGACCGCGTGTTCGCGCACGAGACCGGCCACATCTTCGGGGCGCCGGACGAGTACGGCGGCGCCGGCTGCGACTGCGGCGGGAGCTGGGGTCGGTACGGGGTACCCAACGGCAACTGCGACTCCTGCGCGCCGGCGCCGGTCGACTGCCTGATGCGCGCCAACACGTTCGCCCTGTGCCGGTACACGCCCGCGCACCTCGGCTGGGGCCACGGCGTGAGCGGCAACCCGGTGCTCCTCCAGGCGAAGGGCCTGGGCGTGCGGGGCAACTTCGACGTCGTCGCGCCGTCGGCCTACGCCGGCCTCACCCACGTCTGGCGGGACAACGACGCCGCCGGCGCACCGTGGCGGGACCCATGGCAGACCGCGCAGGCCCTCGGCCGCGTCGACGCGGTGACGATGGTGCAGAGCACCCTGGCGAACCCGGGCCCGCTGGAGGTGGCCGTCCGCGTGGGCTCGCGGCTGTTCTTCCTGTGGCGGGACAGCACCGGGGCGTTCCAGTGGCGCGCGCCCGTCCAGCTCGCCCAGGGCGTCGGCGGCGTCCCGTCGCTGGTGCAGAGCCGGCTGGGCGGCAAGGGCAACTTCGAGCTGCTGGCCCCGGCCGCCGATGTCGGCATCATGCACATGTGGCGCAACCACGACGTCTACGGCTACCCGTGGAGCGCGCCGAAGCTGTTCGCGGCCAACCTGGGACGGGTCGACGCGGTCAGCCTGATCCACGGGACGCTGGGCGGCGGGGCCGGGATGCTGGAGGCCGTCGCCCTGGTCGGCACCCGACTGGTGCACCTGACGCGCGACCAGGCAGCCGTCTGGCGCACCGGCGGGATCTTCGCCGAGGGGGTGTCCGGCAACCCCGCGCTGATTCAGAGCGTGTTCCCGGGGGCGCGCAACTTCGAGGTCGTGGTGCCGTCCGCCGGAACCGGGCTGATCCACTTCTTCCGCGACAACAACCGCGCCGACCCGGTGTGGAGCGGCCCCCGCCCGTTCGCGGCGGAACTCGGGCATGTGGACGCCGTCTCGATGATCCAGAGCAACTACGACGGGAACCTCGAGGTGCTGGCCCGGGTCGCGAACCGGCTGTACCTGCTGTACCGCTCGGGCGCCGCGGCCGTGTGGTCGGCGCCGCGCCGCGTCTTCTGACCCACCGGCGGGGCGGGCCGTCCGACTCCGGTCAGCGGGGCGGCTCGCCCGGGGCGGCGGGATCGTCCCACCGCCGGCCCTCCCCCGGGCGGGTCGGCTTGCTCCGGCCGCGGGCGAGCCAGCCGTCGACGAACAGCCCCTCCTCGGGGGCGAGCGTCTCGCGCAGCGCCGGCGGGACGTCCGCCTCGAGCACGGCGACGACCCCGGCGAGCTCACCGGTCGCACCGATCCGGTCCGCGGGCAGCACGACGAGCGCGAGCCGCGGTGGCAGCCGGGACGTCACCTGACCCCAGCCGGCGACCAGGTCGAGCACGGCCCGGGCCGCCTCGGGATCGGGCCCCAGCACGAGGAGCAGCTCGCGCTCGGTCCCCCACGTACCGTCGCGGTTCTGATCAGGCACCCGCGTCCTCCGTCCTGCGGGCTCGCGCCCGCGCAACCGCTCCCCCGCCGTGATCGCCACCACCCCCGTCACGACAGCCGCCACCACCAACGCGGATGGACGCGGCGGCCGGTACAGGACAGGCTGGGAGCATACGGGCCCGCGCAACGGGTCGGTGACGCTCCGGCGAAGGGGGTGAGGGAGACGGATGGGTGAGCGCCTGCCACTGTTTCCACTCGGCACCGTCCTACTTCCAGGTCTGCTGATGCCGCTGGAGATCTTCGAGGAACGCTACCGCGTACTGATCCGCGAGCTGCTCGAGATCCCCGACACCGAGACCCGCCAGTTCGGGGTCGTCGCCATCCGCCGAGGCCGGGAGGTCGGCCCGGCCGTCCCCATGATCCACGAGGTCGGCTGCGCGGCGCTGCTGCGCCGCGTCGAGGCGCACCCGGACGGGCGCTTCTCCATCGTGACCGTCGGCGGCCCGCGCTTCCGCGTGCGCTCCGTCGACGAGGGCGACCGCCCCTACCTCGTCGGGGACGTCGACTTCATGACGGACCCGGTCGGTGACGAGGCCGACGCGACCACCAACACCGCGGTGGTGGCCCGGCTGCTGCGCGAGTACACCGAGCGGCTCGCCGCGAGCGGCACCGTCGAGATCAAGCTGCCCGACCTGCCGACGGACCCGACCGCGCTGTCCTACCTGGTGGCTGCCGCCGTGGTTACCGACATCACCGAGCGGCAGGGGCTGCTGGCCGCGCCCGACGCCGCGACCAGGCTCCGGGCCGAGCGGGCGCTGCTGCGCCGCGAGCTGGGCCTGCTGGAACGGATCACCACCGTGGGCTCGAACGAGCTGAGTCGCATCAAGCCGAGCTCCAACTGACCACGCACGCTCGCTGAAGGCGCACGGTCACTGAAGGCGCACGGTCAGCGCCGCCGCCGGGGCCATCCGGGCGCGGTGCCGCCCGCCCACAGCGCCACCGACAGCACGAGCAGCGCGACACCAGGCAGGACGAGGTAGAGCCCGGTGGCCCGCACCTGGAAGTCGACCAGGTCGCGCAGCAGCGGGGTGGCGTTGGGCGGCAGCGCGTCCAGCACCTGGCCCGAGCGGCGCAGGTGCCCGACCCAGCCGGCGAGCAGCGAGCCGCCGATCCCGCCGGCGGCGAGGCCGATCGGCACCGGCCAGCCCGCGTCCGCCGCGCGCAGGTAGGCGACCAGCCCGCCCACGAGCCCCGCGACCGCACAGATCATGGCGAAGTAGGCGTCGATCGTACTCTGCACCCCGAACACCGACATCGCGCCGGAGAGCACCGCCTGGACGTCGAGCCGGGGTGCGCTGACCGACCAGAGCAGGCCCAGCAGCGGGCCGACCAGCAGCATCGCGAGTGCGCACACGAGCCCGGCGAGCAGCCCCACCCGGCCGGTGATCGGCTCCGCCACCGCCGGCTCCGCGGGCGGCTCCACCGCCGGGTACGCGGCCGGCTCCACCACCGGATACGCGGCCGGCTCCCCGGCTTCGGTCATACCGCGGGGTTCGGCGATGCCGCCGGTCTCGGGCTCCGCCTCGGGACGGGAGCACGCCCGCGCGCCCCGGCTGTCGCCCGGCCACTCTGCCACGACCCGTCCGTCTCCTCGCCTGCCGTACCGGTCCACCGACCCGGATCCCCGGGGGGTGAGTCGACCGCCGTCGGCACCGAGCCCGGGGGTCGACCGTACCCGCCTTCTCCACGGCCGCGCCGCGCCACCGAAGCGGCCGCGATGCCCGGATGCCCGCTCAGGACCGGCCGGCGTGCCGCAGCGACCGCACGGCGACGACGAGCGCCACCGCCGCGACCGCCGCGCAGACCGCGAGATCGACCGTCACATGCGCCCAGTCCACCGCCGGGGCGAAGCCCTCGGCGAGCGCGTCCACCGCGTAGCTGCTGGGCAGCAGATCACGGGCCAGCCGGCCGATGCCGGGCAGCCGGTCGGCGGGGATCACACCGAGGAAGAGCACCACGCTCATGCCGAGCTGCCCGGCGACCGTGGCCAGCTCCGGCTTCGGCGCCAGCAGGCCGATCGCCGCGCCTATCCCGGCCAGGCTGGCCCCGGCGAGCACCGTCACCGGGATCAGCAGCCACAGGCCGCCCATCGGCAGCCCGTAAAGGAGCGAGCCGACCACCACGGTGACGACCGTGCCCGGCACCGCGAACGTCGCGTACGACGCGGCCGTGCCGAGCACCACCGCGGCGCCGGGGATGGGCAGCGTCAGGTAGTAGTCGAGCGCCCCGGCCGCGCGCAGGGCCCCGAACCGCTGCGCGAGCAGGTTGAGCGCCACGAAGGCCACGACGAGCACCGTCGAGCCGGCCACGACGGAGGCCGCCGCGGAGTCGTCGCCGACGTCGACGATGCCCCGCAGCAGGATCATGATCCCCAGGGACTGGAACGCGGCGACGAACAGCAGCGGCACCCGGGCCACCCGGGCACGGGCCAGCTGGCCCCGGTAGACGGCCGACACCGCCGCCGGGAAGGCGGTCGGCGGGGGCAGCGGCACGGGCGCCTCCTCGGCGGCGGCCCCGGCCGCGGCCCCGCCGGATCCGGCGGCTGCCCGGCCCTTCCTGCCGGCCTTCCGCCTGCCCGTCTTCCCGCCCGCACGACCGGGTGAGCGGTCCTCAGACGGCACGGCGGCCACCCCGACACCCGTCGCGGGCGGCAGGCCGGCCGGACCCGCGGGGGTGGCGGGGTGAGGAGTCGTCAGGGTCATGTCCGCTCCAGATCACGGCAGGTTCCGCCGAGAGTGAGATACACGTCCTCCAACGACGGAGTCGCGAGACTGAAGTCGTCCAGGGCGGCGAACGCCGGCCCCGTGGTGAGGCGACCGAGGGCGTCCCTGGCCTCGGCATGGGCCAGCCGGGTCGTCCATCGGCGGCCGGTCACCCGCGCCGTGGCGGCGAGTCGGGCCACGGTCGGGTCGTCGACCGGCGGGTCGTGCCGCCAGACCAGGTCCAGCCGGACGTCGTCGGAGACCGACGCCTTGAGCCGGCCCGGCGAGTCGCAGGCGATCACCCGGCCCGCGTCGAGCACGGCCACCCGGTCCAGCACGGTCTCGGCCTCCAGCACGTTGTGTGTGATCAGCACGACCGTGGTGCCGCGCGCGGAGCGGCGGCGCTCCAGCGCCGTCCACACCGAACGGCGGGCCACCGGGTCGAGGCCGGTCGTCGGCTCGTCGAGCACGAGCACCGGGCGCTCGCCGACCAGGGTGGCCGCGACGCAGGCAAGTCGGCGCTGGCCGCCCGAGAGGCGGCCGAGCGGGCGGTTCACCACCTCGCCCAGGGCGAGCTCCTCGATCACCTCGTCGCGCTCCCGGCGGGCACCCGCCCGGGACAGGCCACGCAGCCGCGCGGTCGTCTCCACCGCGACGCCCACCGGCAGCTCGGCCAGCGCGAGATCGTCCTGGCCCAGGTAGGCCGCCATCCGGGCGGCGGTTCCGGGACGGCTGACGACGTCGTGCCCGAACATCGTGATCGAGCCGGTGTCGGGGCGGAGCAGGCCCATGAGCTGGCGGACGAGGGTGGTCTTGCCGGCGCCGTTCGGACCGAGCACGCCGAAGACCTCGGCCGGACGGACGTCGAGGTCGATCCGGTCGTTCGCGAGGACGGCGCACTCCCCGGCGCCGTGCCGCCGGGTGAGGCCACGCACGGCGTAGCTCAGCACGGCTGCCATTCTCGCAGCCGACACGCCGAGCGGAGGCCGCGGGCCGATGCCGCCGACGTCACACCGGCGACACCTACCACCCGCGTGACAGCGGTGTCACACACCCAGAGCACCCGTCCCACCGCCTCGTGCCATGCCATCGGACCGGACGGGATCAGACCGCGCTGCTCATCCAGACGACGATGTCGAGGATGCGCAACGGGGTCACCGCCGGGCCGCCCGGCGGCACGAGACCGGTGAGCCGGCGGAACTCGTCGGCGTTCTCCCGCAGGTCGTACTGCATGGCGCGGACGAGCAGCTGCATGTACTCCCGCCACGACCGGCCGTCGCGCGGCGACGGGGGGACACAGTCCTCGTGCTGGTAGAAGATCCGCACCTTGGAGTCGAACAGGGGCACCAGCGCCGGGCGCTTGCGGTGCAGCACCTTGGCGATCAGCGAGCCCTTGACGTCCCGGTCCGCGACGTCGGGGTCGTCCAGCGGGTCGTAGAGGGCCGCGACCAGGTCGAGGGTCACCTCGTCCGCCTCGATCAACTCGATCCCCGGGGGGAGCCGGTCCAGCGCCCGCTGCAGCAGCGGGGTCAGCGCGGTCAGCGTGTGCATCCGGTCGAGGTCCACGTTCACACCGAGCAGACAGGGCGACAGCAGGTCACCCGTGCACAGCAGGTCCGGGTCGCCGTTGGTGACGAGCCCGTCGTAGTAGGGGTACGCGTACCGCAGTCCCCGTTTGCGTGGTCCCAGGTACTCCTCGAGCAGGCTTTCCGCGTCGAAGACCTCCCGGGTGCCCCTGGCCAACCTCACCCGAGTGCCCCCTTCGTCATCAGGCGGGCCGTCCGTCGCACGGCCGCCGGTCAGGTCCCCGCCACCCGGCCGTACCGGTGGACGTCCCATGGACCTGGTGCAATCCTGCCCTGTCCCGGTGGGGCGGTGGAAGACGACCCTCCTGACGGCCGCCGTGCCGGGCCGATCGCGGCGGTCGGCGGCCCCCACGCGCGGCGTGGCGGGGGCCCCGCCGCCCGGCCGTGCCCGCCCCCAACGTGCCGGGTGGGCACCTCGGGGGGTGGGAGCACCCGTGGCCCACGGCACCCGGGACCGCGGGCGCCCGCTCAGCGCGGGTCGGGCTGCAGCGGGAGGAAGCGCACGGTCTCCGGGGAGATGCCGGGCGGGGCCGGGTCGACGACCCGCACCCCCTCGATGTGTCCGAGGTCGACCAGCCGGGCCGCCGGCGCCCGCACGACCGCGCCGAACAGGCAGCCGCACCGCGCGCGCAGCGCCGTGGCCTCCTGCCGCGCGTGCTCGGCCTCGGCGGGGTCCGTGGCGCTGTGCGCGCGGGTGTCGGCGGCGTCGGCCTCGCTGTCGAAGGCGGCGGTGAGGTCCGCGACCGGGTCGCGGACGGTGGCGGCCATCACCTCCCCGTCCGGCGGGACGCCGAAGAACACCTCGAGCGTGCGGTAGGCGGTGAAGATCTGCAGCATCTCGTCCGGCGTGCGGTAGCCGGCCAGGCTGACGACGGCGTAGAGGTCGGCGTCCGGGGCCGCCCGGGTCAGGCCGTCCAGCTTCGCCGCGGCCTCGGCGGCGTACGTGGCGGGCGACTCACCCACGGCCGGGCCGACGGTGACCGTGGGCTCGACGGGCCCGGCCGGAGCGTTGCCAGGGCCGGGGCCGGGTGCATGGCTGCCAGAGGGATCGGCGCCGCGCAGCATCGTGGTCACGGCACCGACGACGATCAGCACGACCAGCCCGAGCACGAGCAGTCGGCCGATGGCCTCGAGGGCGCGCCCGGTGATGACGCTGGCCCGGCCCGGTGGCGGGGGGCCGTCGCCGTCGACGTACGGGCCCCCGCGTGCCGCCCACGCGCGGCGCAGGCGCGCCCGAGGGCGGTCGCGCGCGCCGGCGAGACGGCCGGCGACCGACTCCAGCACCCGGCCGACCGGCGGCAGGGCGGCGTCGTCGACCCGGTCGAGCAGTCGGATCACGGAGCGTCCCAACCCGCCCGGCGGGGAGCCGTCGCCGGGCACGTCACCCGCGGGCTCAGCGGGCCCCGCGGACGGCGCGGGCCCGGCGGATTCTGTGGACCCGGTGGATGCTGCGGGATCGGCGGCTGAGGGATCAACGGCAGCACCGTCGTCCGGAGGAGAGCCGCCCAGGGGGTCCTCGTCCAGGATGCCCTCTCGCAGGGGGTCCTCTCCCGAGGGACCGTCGACCGAGAGAGTGCCCCCCGAGGGACCGTCGGCGGCGGGCGGGTCGCCCGCGGGCGGGTCGCCGGAAGGCGGGGCGCCGGCAGAGGGGCCGCTGGCCGGCGGCAGACCGGAGGCGGTCACCGCCGCGGCGTCGTCCGCGGGTTCAACGGGCGTGGGTTTCTCGGGCGTGGGTTTCTCGGGCGCGCGGACCGCCTCGGGGCCTTCGCTCGAGGACTGTGCGGAAGGCGGGCCGGGGTCCGCCGGCACCGGCGTCCTCACGTCTGGTCGCGCAGCCGCTTCACCGCCTCGGCCAGGTCGTCGGGATCGGGGCTGGTGAACTCGACCCAGGTGCCGTCCGCCGGGTGGGCGAAGGCGAGCCGGGCGGCGTGCAGCCACTGCCTGGTCAGCCCGAGGCGCTGGGCCAGCGTCGGATCCGCCCCGTAGGAGAGGTCGCCCACGCAGGGATGCCGCAGCGCCGCCATGTGCACCCGGATCTGGTGGGTGCGGCCCGTCTCCAGCCGCACCGACAGCAGCGAGGCGGCGCGGAACGCCTCCTCGGTGTCGTAGTGGGTCACGCTGGGCTTGCCGTCCGCGACGACGGCGAACAGGCCGGGCCGGCGGGGATGACGGTCGATGGGGGCGTCGACCGTCCCGCGCAGCGGGTCCGGGTGCCCCTGGACGACCGCCCGGTACTCCTTCTCCACCTCGCGTTCCCGGAAGGCCCGCTTGAGAAGGGTGTAGGCGCGTTCACTCTTCGCGACAGCCATCGCCCCGGTCGTGCCGACGTCCAGGCGGTGCACCACGCCCTGGCGCTCGGCCGAGCCCGAGGTGGAGACCCGGTAGCCGGCGGCGGCGAGCGCGCCGATGACCGTCGGGCCGGTGAACCCCGGGGCCGGATGGGCCGCCACGCCGACCGGCTTGTCGACGACCACGATGTCGTCGTCGTCGTGCAGGATGCGCAGGCCCGCGACCGGGGTGGGCTCCACCGTGAGCGGACGGGGCGGGGCGGGGAGGGCTACGTCCAGCCAGGCGCCGCCGCTGACCCGGTCGGAGCGGCCGCGGACCTGGCCGTCGACGCTCACCTGGCCGTCGTCAACGAGCGCGGCGGCGGCCGTGCGGCTCAGGCCGAACATGCGGGCGATGGCGGCGTCCAGGCGGATGCCGTCGAGGCCGTCGGGGACCGGCAGCGAGCGCCGGTCGGTGTCGGCCGTGCTCACGCGTCACCGGGCCCGGGACCGCCGGCGTGACTCGGCCCCGCCGGACCGGATGGTCCGGCCGGCTCCGCTGACCCGGGGTCGGGTGGCGGGGCGGCGGAGAGGCGCGTGCCGTCGAGGCCGATGCCGCGCAGGGAGAGGATGACCGCGAGCACTCCGCCGCAGACGATCGCCGAGTCGGCGACGTTGAAGATGGGCCAGTGGTGGATGTGGACGAAGTCCACGACGTGCCCGCGCAGCGGCCCGGGGGCGCGGAACAGCCGGTCGATCAGGTTGCCCAGCGCGCCGCCGACCATCGCGCCGAAGACGAACGCCCACCCGATGGAGGCCAGCCGCCTGGCGGTGACCACGACCACCGCGACGACCGCCAGCGCGATCAGGCTGAGGATGACCGTGGCCCCGCCGGCCAGGCTGAACGCGGCCCCCGAGTTCCGGGTCAGGCGCAGGTCGAGCACGCCGGGGATGATCTCGATCGGGGCGCGCCCGGTGAGCTGGGCGACGGCCAGCAGCTTCGTGCCGATGTCCAGGACGATCAGACACAGCGAGGTCAGCGCGACGACGAGCACCGCACGGTGCGAGGTGACCAGGCGGTCACGGCCGGGCTTGACCGCGGCGTCACCGCTCGGGGCGCCGCCGCCCGCGTCGGCGGCACCCGGGGCACCCACTCCCGCCGCACCGGCGTTCACGGTGCTCCCGTACTGGGTGTTCCTGTACGGGACGCCCTTGTCCATCCCCGGCTCGGCCACCACACACACCACTGTACGGGTGCGATCTCACGGGTCATCCGCCCGCCGGCCGGCCGCCGGGCCGAGACGCGACCCGAGACCCGGCCTGAGTGCCCGCCCGGTGCCGGGCACGGGTGCCGGTGATCCGCCGGCGATCCGCGGCCGCGATCGCCGTTGGCCGTCGGCTACGCTGGAAGCGCGGAAAGGCTTTGACGGGACGAGTAGCGGCAGGCGCAGTCGCAGCGAGCCGGGGGCGGTGCGAGCCCGGTGGCCAGCGCGCCGCGAAGATCACCCTGAGCCGCCGGGAGAACAGGGCTGTGAGCCCCCAGTAGATCCGGCCGCCGCCGCATGACAAGAGTGGCCGCCCGGTCGCCGTCCACGAGAGATCGCGGAGCGCACCCGGGCGCGCAAGGAGGGTGGTACCGCGGTACCTCGTGCCGCCACCGGCCCATGCCGGTGTGCGGCGAGGTGTCGTCCCTCCGCCGGAGTGCCCCACCGCCGACGGAGACCAGCCACGATGAGTACCCCCGACGCCCCGACGCCCGCCTTCCGCCCCCTGCCCGCGCGGGTCGACCTTCCGGCCTTCGAGCGCGAGACGCTGGAGCGCTGGAGGGATTCCAAGGTCTTCCACCGCTCGCTGCAGGCCGGCGCAGACCGGCCGCTGTGGGTGTTCTACGAGGGCCCGCCGACCGCCAACGGCAAGCCGGGCGCTCACCACGTCGAGGCGCGGGTCTTCAAGGACCTCTTCCCCCGTTACAAGACGATGAAGGGCTACCACGTGCCCCGCCGGGCGGGCTGGGACTGCCACGGCCTGCCCGTCGAGCTCGCCGTCGAGAAGGAACTCGGCTTCACCAGCAAGAGCGACATCGAGGACTACGGCATCGCCGAGTTCAACGAGAGGTGCCGCGAGTCCGTCCTGCGCCACGTGGCCGACTTCTCCGCGATGACGGAGCGGATGGGCTACTGGGTCGACCTCGACGGCGCCTACCGGACGATGGACACCTCGTACATCGAGAGCGTCTGGTGGTCCCTCAAGCAGATCTTCGACAAGGGCCTGCTCGTCGAGGACTTCCGGGTCACCCCGTACTGCCCCCGGGACGAGACGCCGCTGTCCGACCACGAGGTCTCCCAGGGCTACAGCGACACCGACGACCCGTCGGTCTACGTGCGGTTCCCGGTCGTCGAGGGCCCGCACGGGCTGGCCGAGCACGGCGCGCACCTGCTGGTGTGGACGACCACCCCGTGGACGCTGGTCTCCAACACCGCGGTCGCCGTCCATCCCGAGGTCAGCTACGTGCTGGCCCGGGCCGCCGGCGGTGAACTGCTCGTCGTCGCCGAGCCGCTGCTGACCGCGGCCCTGGGCGAGGGCGCCGAGGTGGTCGAGCGCTTCACCGGCGCCGAGCTCGCCGGCACCCGCTACGCCCGGCCGTTCGAGCTGATCGCGCTGGAGCGCTTCGAGGAGGCAGCGGGGAAGACCGCCGTCGGCCGGGGCACCGGGACGTCCACCCGCCCGCACTCGGTGCTCCTGGCGGACTACGTAACGACCACGGACGGCACCGGGCTCGTCCACCAGGCACCCGCCTTCGGCGCCGAGGACCTCGCGGTCTGCCGCGCCAACGGCCTCGGAGTCGTCAACCCGGTCGGGCCGGACGGGCGCTTCCTGCCCGACGTGCCGCTGGTCGGCGGGCTGTTCTTCAAGGACGCCGACGCGCCACTGTCCGCGGATCTCACCGCGCGGGGCCTGATGTGGCGGGCGGCGACCTACACGCACAGCTACCCGCACTGCTGGCGCTGCCACACGCCGCTGATCTACTACCCGTTGCCGTCCTGGTACATCCGCACGACGGCCGTCCGCGAGCGCCTGCTCGCCGAGAACGCGCGGACGGACTGGCACCCCGAGCGCATCCGCGAGGGCCGTTACGGCGAGTGGCTGCGCAACAACGTCGACTGGGCGCTGTCCCGCAACCGGTACTGGGGCACCCCGCTGCCCGTCTGGCGGTGCGAGGCCGACCCGTCCCACCTGACCTGCGTCGGCTCGCTGGTGGAGCTCTCCGAGCTGACCGGCACGGACCACTCGACGCTCGACCCGCACCGCCCGTTCGTCGACGACGTGACCCTGCCGTGCCCCACCTGTGGGGAGACCGCCCGGCGGGTGCCCGAGGTGATCGACGTCTGGTACGACAGCGGCGCGATGCCGTTCGCCCAGTGGGGCGCCCCGCACCGCAACGCCGACGAGTTCGCGAAGCAGTACCCGGCGCAGTACATCTGCGAGGCGATCGACCAGACCCGGGGCTGGTTCTACACGCTCATGGCCGTGGGCACGCTGGTCTTCGACCGGTCGTCCTACGAGACCGTGCTGTGCCTGGGCCTGCTGCTCGACGCCGAGGGCCGCAAGATGAGCAAGCACGTCGGCAACGTGCTGGACCCGTTCGACCTGTTCGACCGGCACGGGGCGGACGCCGTCCGGTGGCTGATGCTGGCCGGCGGCTCACCGTGGTCGGACCGCCGGGTCAGCCACGAGTCGATCGAGGACATCGTCCGCAAGATCCTGCTCACCTACTGGAACACCGCGTCGTTCTTCGCGCTCTACGCGGGCGCTGCGGACTGGCGCCCGACCGGCGCCGACGGGTCGGGCGAGGGCGCCGCGGCCCCGGCCGAACGCCCGGTGCTGGACAGGTGGGCGCTCTCCGAGCTCGCCGACACCGTCGCCGAGGTGGACGCCGCCCTCGAGGGCTTCGACGCGCTGCGCGCCGGGCGCCGCATCGCCCGCTTCGTGGACGACCTGTCGAACTGGTACGTCCGGCGTTCCCGCCGCCGCTTCTGGGCGGGCGACCCGAACGCGCTGGCCACCCTCTACACCTGCCTGGACGGCCTGACCCGGGTGATGTCGCCGTTCACCCCGTTCCTGACCGACTGGCTGTGGTCCCGGCTGTTCGCCGGCATCCTGCCCGGCGCCCCGGACTCGGTGCACCTGGCCTCGTGGCCGCAGCTGCCGGCGGACCTCGTCGAGCCGGGCCTGGCCGAGCGGATGGACCTCGTGCGTCGGATCGTCGAGCTCGGCCGCGCGGCCCGGGCCGCCAGCGGGCTGCGCACCCGTCAGCCGCTGCCGCGCGCGGTGGTCGGCTCCTCGGCGTTCGACGACCTCTCGGCGGAGCTGCGCGCGCAGATCGCCGAGGAGCTCAACGTCGTCGCCGTCGAGGCCGCGACCTCGGACCTCGTCGACATCAGCGTGAAGCCGAACTTCCGGGCGCTGGGACGGCGCTTCGGCAACCGTACGAAGGCGGTCGCCGCCGCCGTCACCACCGCCGGGGCACCGGTGGACGGCCGGCTGACCGTCACCGTGGACGGCGAGCGCATCGAGCTCGGCGGTGAGGATCTGATCGTCACCGAGACGCCGCGTGAGGGCTGGTCGGTGACGAGTGAGTCGGGCCTGTCGGTCGCCCTCGACCTGACCGTCACCCCGGAGCTGGCCCGGACCGGGCTCGCCCGCGACGTGGTGCGCGTCCTCCAGGACGCGCGGCGGGCCGCGGGGCTGGAGATCACCGACCGGGTCGAGCTGCGCTGGGCCGCCGCCAAGGAGGAGACGGCGGCAGCGTTGCGTGAGCACGCGGCGACCGTCGCCGACGAGATCCTGGCCACAGTGTTCCAGGAGGCACCGGTCGAGCAGACGGCGGAGCCGGCATGGCACCGGGGATCATCCGCGGAGCTCGGCCTGACCTTCGCGCTGACCAGGACGGCCCCCGCGCCGCCGACGGTTGGCTGACGGCCACCCGAACTTCTCGCCCGCGCCGGTGGAGACCCCGCCGGCGCGGGCGCGGCGGCAACAGCCGTGGTTCCGCGCAGCGCAGCGCAGCGAGGGCTAGGCTGGCGTCTTCTTCCCGGCGCGCCGCACAGCCGCGACGGGCAGCAGCACCGCGGCGAGGCAGACGACGATCAGTGACGTGTACGACCAGGTGGCCGCGCCGAACAGGCCGAGCACGGCCAGCACCGCGGCGATCACCACCAGGGCGCCGCTGATCATCACCATGCTGGCCTAGAACTCCTGCATGCCCGGAGCGTCGCGGCGGCCCGGGTCGAGATCCGGGCGCCCGCCGTGACCGTTGCTCTCCCGCGCCAGCGTCGCGGCGCCCATCTGCGGGCCGCCCTGGAACGCCTGCGCTCCCACGTGCTGGGGCTGAGGCGGCTGGCCGCCACCGGTCTGCGCCATGCCGACGCTCGCGGGGGCCGGGGTGGGTGTCGGCGCGCCGGGGTTGAGCCCGGGGCGCGCCGGCATGCCCGGCCCGACGGCCGGCTGTGTGGGCATGCCGTCGAGGTCACGCAGCTGCATCTCCAGGTAGGCGCGCAGCCGCGTGCGGTACTCGCGCTCGAAGGCGCGGAGCTGCTCGACCTGGCCTTCGAGGCGGCGCTTGTCGTCCTCGAGCCCACCGAGCTGCTCGGCGACGTGCGCCCGGGCCTCACCAAGGATCCGGTCGGCGTCGGCGCGCGCCTCGCGGCGGGCCCGCTCCGACTCGGCGCGGGCCTCCCGCAGCGCCTCGTCGGCGGTCCGCTGGGCGAGCACGAGGGTCCGCGCGACGCGCTGCTCGATGTCGGCGTCGTTCTGGCCACCGGCGCCCGGGCCCGTGCGGGCCGGGGCCTGACCGCCCCCGCCGACCAGCGCGGGCATGACCGCCGTCGGGCCACCGGACACCGGCGGACCACCGGGCACGCCGGGTCCATTCGGACCACCCGGACCACCCGGACCCACGCCAGGCGGGCCGGCGGGCATCGGGGGCCGCTCGCGGGCGGCCTGGGCCGCCTGCGCGGCCTGCGCCTGCGCCTGCGCCAGCTGCCGGCGGGACTCCTCGAGCTGGCGGCGCAGCTGCTGGTTCTCGTCGAGGATCTGTGCCGGGACACCGGGACCGCCACCGCCGGACCGGCGGGCCTCGTCGAGCTGTCTGCGCAGGTCGCTGCTCTCGTCGAGCAGTCGCGTCAGCTCGGCCTCGACCTCATCAAGGAAGGTGTCGACCTCGTCCTCGTTGTAGCCCGTGCGGAACCTCGTCGGGCTGAAGACCTTGTTCTGAACATCCTGCGGTGTCAGCGCCACGTTGCCTCCTCGTGCGGCATCGCCGCTCCCCGAAGAGAGGGCGGTCTGCGGGCAGTCTGCCTTGCCCGCACTCGCGGTGTGCACACGACCTCAGTCACAGCCTCTGCGCATAGCTCTGCAAAACGACGATCATTATGAAGAGAAGCAGGAACCCGAGGTCAAGCGCAACGCTACCTACCCTCAACGGCGGAATGAACCGCCGAATCAATCGCAACGGAGGGTCAGTCGCCGTGTACACGATCTCGAAGAGCAGGACCAGGGGGCCGGTCGGCCGGAAGGAGCCGCTCAGCGCGAGCACCAGGTCGATGACCCACCGAGCGATCAGGAGCAGCAGGTAGGCCGTCAGCACCCAAAAGAGCAGAGTTCCAAGTGCGCTGATGGTGCTCTCTCCCGGGAGGACGAGGGGAAGTGGTGACGACCCTACTGGATGATCTTGCCCTGGCTACGACTGGTTACTACGACTGGTTGTAGAACCCACCCTCGCGGATGCGTCGCTTGTCTGTCTCGGTGACCTCGACGTTGTGCGGCGAGAGCAGGAAGACCTTGTTGGTCACCTTCTCGATGTCGCCACGGAGCCCGAAGATCAGCCCTGCGGCGAAGTCGACCAGCCGCTTGGCGTCGACGTCGTCCATCTCGGTGAGGTTCATGATAACGGGAGTCCCGTCCCGGAA
This sequence comes from Frankia sp. Hr75.2, assembly GCF_949319125.1. Taxonomy (NCBI): domain Bacteria; kingdom Bacillati; phylum Actinomycetota; class Actinomycetes; order Frankiales; family Frankiaceae; genus Frankia; species Frankia sp. Hr75.2. The sequence continues at coordinate 35,827 of NZ_CASGGV010000313.1, forward strand.
CTCCTCACCGATCTGACGGGCCTCATTGTAGCTACGCGGCTGGAGCGTCGTGATCCGGTACGGCCGGGGCTCCTCGACGGGCGCTACGCGGCGCATCGGCGTCGGCACGGGGGGTCGCAGATGCTCCACCGGTGGGCGTCGCGGCATGGCGACAGGCTCCTCACGTGCATCGATCCGGCGGACCGACCGGTCAATCGGCACCGGGTCGAGCGTGGCCCGCCGATCGTCCCGGACGGCGCCTCGGACGGCGTCGTGACCGCCGTCGTCATAGTCGTCGTCGAGATAGTCCTCGTCCTCCTCGGCGAGCCCGAGGTAGACCATCGCCCTGCGACCGAGCCCCATGGGCGCGACTCTAAGGGACACCGTGCCGTTCACCGAACAAAGCGGTGCCGATCCGAAGGTGTGTCGCGCCCTCCGCGACCGCATCCTCGAGATCACCGGACATCCCTGCACTGACTAGCGTCGCCGCGGGATGTTCGGAACGAAGTCGGTCGGCTACCTCACGGAGTCGGGCGAAGGCCGGCCTGGCGGGTGCTCCGCGTGGCGCGACAGCCATCACACCCGTCAGAACAAGCCCTTCGGAGCCCGCGACGAGCTCGGCGAGCGCCGGCACGTCCGCGGGCAGGGCCCCGCCGCGAGCACCGTCCACAGCCCCGGCGGTGGGCTCACTTTCCCTGGTAGACAGGGCATTTCGCGCCGCGGGCGCACCCGGTGCACCGACGGGCTCCGTAATGTCCAGATTGACCTGTATGCACACTGAAATCTGACGACCACGTGCCGTTGCCGCCCGGGAAAGGGCTTCGACCAGTCGCGCTCGGTCCACCGACTGCACGCAGTGCACCCAGCCCGCCACAGCCCGGGCCTTGTTGCGCTGGAGCTGGCCGACGAAATGCCAGACCGGCACATCGGGCCCGGCGGCCGGCCCGAGGGTCGGACCCTGATCCACACGTGATGGACGCCATGCCCCCGACGTGTCGGCCAACGGACTCGATTCCCGGAAACGGTCATCATCGGACCACATCGTGTGCTCATCCGAGCCGCCCGCCGCGGCGGCGGCCAGCGCCAGCCGGACGGCCTCGGTCTTCGGCCCGGCCTCCTGCTCGCGGTTCTCGGCGAAGTGGCGGACACCCAGCGCGACCAGCGCGAGGACGTCCTCGGCGGGTCGGGTCTTGCTGACGGCGATCAGGGTCAGCTCCGCCGGGTCGCGGCCGGCGTCCCGGGCCGCCACGGTGATCCGGTCACGGACGACGGTCAGCCGCTCGCGCAACTCGGCCAGCCGGCGCGGGTCCACCTCGCGCTCGAGGCCGCTCATGGCAGCCAGGCGAGGCCGGCGAACCGCCCGGTCCGCCCGTCGCGGCGGTACGAGTAGAGATCCCCCGACTCGGCGCTGCAACGATCGGACAGCACAACACGGCCCACGCCGGCCGTCGCCAGCTGGGCGCGCAGCCCGGCCCGGAGATCCAGCGCGGGCGTGCCCGCGCGGGTCTCCGACCCACTGCCCGGAACCCGCCGCTGGACGTCGGCGCGCATGTCCGCGGGCACCTCGTAGCACCGCCCGCAGATCGCCGGGCCCAGCGTGACGTCGATCGACGAGCGGTCGACGCCGAGCTCGTCGAAGATCTTCAAGGTGGCCGCCAGCACGCCCGCCGCCATCCCCTGGCGGCCGGCGTGCGCGACGCCGACCGCCGCCGGCGACTCGAACATCACCGGCACGCAGTCGGCCACCAGCACCGCGAGCGCGACGCCGGCGGCGTCGGTGACCATGGCGTCGGCCTCGGGCGGCGGTCCGGGTGCCCGCACCAGGCTCACCTGGGCCCCGTGCACCTGCCGCATGAACTGGACCGGCCGGCCGACCCGGGACGCGAGCAGCCGCCGGTTCACGCTGACCGCCTCCGGATCATCACCCACGTGGTCACCGAGGTTGAGCCCCGCGTACGGCGGCATGCTCGTGCCGCCGTCACGCGAGGTCACCAGGACGGGCATCGCCGCCTACTTGAGGAAATCCGGAACGTCCAGCTCGTCGTCGTCGGCCACCGGGCGGACGGGGCGGCGCGGCGGGTAGGTCGGGCGCGGGCCGGGACGAGCCGGCTCCGGGCCGCGGCCGGCCTGCGGCGGAGCCCCGCCGGCCGGGGCCGCTCCCGGCGCGCCCGGGGCCCCGCCGGGAGCGGCCCCGGCGTGCCCGAGCCCGGCGCGGGGCATGCCCTGGGCCGCGGCGGCATGGGCCGGCGCGGCGTGGGCCGGAGCAGCGTGCCCGGGAGCAGGGTGCCCGGTACCCGGGGCGCCGGCAGCCGGCGCGGAGCGGGCGTAGCCGCCCTCCCCGACCGTGTCCGGGTGCTCCCGGCGGGGCGGCCCGCCCATGGGCCGCTGGTCGCCGGCGGACCCGACCGCCGGCGCGCCGGCCTGGCTCGGGGCGCGGTCGTCGGGCAGCGGGTCCGGCACGTAGTGCCCGACCTGCTGGCTCGTCGGCGGCAGGTAGGTCGAGTGGGCCGGCGCGGGCCGTGGCGGCGCCGGCACGTTCGGGATCGGCGGCAGCGCCGTGGTGTTCGGCGCGCCGCCCGAGCCCGGCTGGGCCGCCGGCTGGCCGGGGGCCCCCGGCTGCGGCGGGCCGCCGGCCGCGCCGCCCGGCCCCGGTGGTCGGCGCTGGGTGGCGAGCGTGCGGGTCCGTCGGTCCTGCACGGTGTCGAACCCGGCGGCGATCACGGTGACCCGCACCTCGTCGCCGAGGGCGTCGTCGATCACCGCACCGAAGATGATGTTCGCCTCGGGATGGGCCGCGTCGGCGACCAGCTCGGCCGCGGCGTTGATCTCGAACAGACCGAGGTCGGACCCACCGGAGATGTTCAGCAGGACGCCCTGTGCGCCGTCCATGCTGGCCTCCAGCAGGGGGGAGGCGATGGCCTGCTCGGCGGCGACCGTGGCCCGGTCGTCACCCCGTGCCCGGCCGATGCCCATCAGGGCGCTGCCGGCGTGCGACATGACCGTCTTGACGTCGGCGAAGTCGAGGTTGATCAGACCAGGGGTGGTGATGAGGTCGGTGATGCCCTGGACACCGGAGAGCAGCACCTGGTCTGCGCTGCGGAAGGCGTCCAGGACGCTGATGTCGCGATCGGTCATCGCGAGCAGGCGGTCGTTCGGGATGACGATGAGGGTGTCAACCTCATTGCGGAGGGTGTCGATGCCCGTGTCGGCCTGGGTCGCGCGGCGGCGGCCCTCGAAGGTGAACGGGCGCGTCACCACACCGATCGTCAGCGCGCCGAGCGAGCGGGCCACGTTGGCGACGACGGGAGCACCACCGGTGCCGGTGCCACCGCCCTCACCCGCGGTCACGAAGACCATGTCGGCCCCCTTGAGGACCTCCTCGATCTCCTCGCGGTGATCCTCGGCGGCCTGGCGGCCGACCTCCGGGTCGGCACCGGCCCCCAGGCCACGGGTGAGTTCACGGCCGACGTCGAGCTTGACGTCGGCATCGCTCATCAACAGCGCCTGGGCGTCGGTGTTGATGGCGATGAACTCGACACCCTTTAGCCCGACTTCGATCATCCGGTTGACGGCGTTTACGCCGCCTCCGCCTATCCCGACGACCTTGATGACCGCGAGATAGTTCTGGGGGGCTGCCATGCGGTGTCGGTCCTCCAGCGGCGTCGGTGGGCGAGCAGGGGGGCTCCCCGGCTCCGTTAGCCCGCGGTCTCACGACCAATTGGAGCGGGGAAGCAGCCGAGCAGCCTCAACCTTCACCGTCAGCTAGACGGTTACAGTTATGTCAACTTCCGACTGTGGATCGGACAGTAGGCACGGCTTCGTCGGTGGTCAAGGACGCTGGCGGCGCGTCACACGGATGGGATTCGCGTCCCCTTCGTCACACCGGTCCCGGCTCGCCCGGGGCACCTCCGCCGAGCCCCTGCCCTGTGGTGTGTACTGCGTGGCGTGACCGGACCGCACTCCGACGACGCCCCGGCCGCCCCAGCAGGCCCGGCCGCCGCGCCGCCGCCCGTCGTCCCCGATCCCCGCGACCGCCCCGAGCGGGCCCGGCGGGTCCACTTCCTCGGCATCGGCGGCGCCGGGCTGTCACCCCTCGCCCAGATCCACCTGGCCGCCGGCGGCCAGGTCTCCGGCAGTGACCAGGAGTACTCACCGCGGGTCGCCATGCTGCGTGAGCTGGGGGTCCCCGTCCGGGTCGGTCCCGCCGCCGACGCGGCGGCGCTGGCCGCCGAGCTGTCCGCGGCGGACGTCGTCGTGGCCTCCAGCGCGCTGCGTGACGACCACCCGGAGATCATCGCCGCCCGCGAGCTCGGCATCCCCGTCCGGCGGCGCTCGGACTGGCTGCCGGAGCTGACCGCGCCCTACCGGCTCGTGGCGGTCGCCGGCTCACACGGCAAGACCACCACCGCGGCGATGCTGACCCTGGTGCTCGCGGCCGGCGGCGTCGACCCGACCGCGGTCATCGGTGCCGATGTGGCCCAGTTGGGCGGCAGCGCCGTGACCGGACGGGGCGACGTGTTCGTCCTGGAGGCGGACGAGTACGGCGGCGCGTTCGCCGGGCTGGACCCGGAGCTCGCGGTGATCACCAACGTCGAGTGGGAGCATCCGGACCTCTTCCCGGACGAGGCCTCGGTGCGCGCGGTGTTCGCCGACTTCGCGGCCCGGGTCCGCCCGGGCGGGCGGCTGGTCGTCTGCGGCGACCATCCCGGCGTCGCCGCGGTGCTCGCCGAACTCGACCGGCGGGCCGAGCCCGACCGGCGCGCCGACGCGCCGCGGGCCCGGGTGGTCGACTACGGCTTCACCCCCGGGCGGACGTGGCGGGCGGTGGACTACGTCCCACTGCCCGGCGGTGGCTCCACCTCGACCGTGCTGCGCGACGGGAACCGGGTCGGCGAGCTCACCCTGGCGCTGCCCGGCCCCCACATCGCCCTGGACGCCCTCGCCGCCCTCGCCACGGCCGCCGAGCTGGGGGTGCCGCCCACGGACGCCCTGAGGACGCTGGGGACGTACGCGGGCGCGGCCCGACGCTTCGACGTCGTGGGCCGGGCGAGCGCGCCCGGCGGCACCCGCGTGGAGATCGTCGACGACTACGCGCACCACCCGACCGAGATCCGCGCCACCCTGCGCGCGGCCCGCGACCGCGCCGCCGGCCGGCAGGTCTGGGCGGTCGCGCAGCCGCACACGTTCAGTCGCCTCGCCGCGCTGCTCGACGACTTCGCGACGGCCTTCGGCGACGCCGACCGCGTCTACGTGACCGACGTGTACGCCGCGCGCGAGACCGACAACCTGGGCCTGCACGCGTCCGACCTCGCCGGGCGGATCAGGCGGCCGGCCGCCGCCGGCTACGTGGCCTGGCCCGACCTGCCGGGCCGGCTCGTCGCCGACCTCGCCGATCTCGGCGGCCGCGGGGACCTCGGCGACGCGGCGGCCGGCGGCACGCACGGCGTCATGCTGCTCACCCTCGGCGCCGGAACGATCACCACGCTCGGCCCGCGCCTGCTGGACCTGCTCGCCGCCGGCGGCACCGACGCATTTTCCGGGAGCAGCCGGGCGGGCGACCAGGACGCGACGGGCCTGCCGGCCTGACCCTGCGGGGCAGTGCGCGGAGTCGGTGGTTGACTGCGCCGCGTGACATTCTCCGGTGAACGAACACTCCCCCCTCCCGGCGGGTGCCCCGACGGCAAGGGTGAGGACCGACGATGACCGAAACTCGAGACCCGCGCAGCCGCGGGTTCGACTTCAGGGTGGTCAACCAGGCGGTGATCGCCGAGTACCGGGCCAACGGCGGCAGGCTGGAGAAGACCCTGTCCGGCTCCCGGCTCCTGCTGCTGACAACCGTCGGCGAGCGCACCGGACGCCCGCACACCACCCCGCTGGGCTACGTCGTGGACGGCCACCCGGCGCACGGCGCCCCCGACGCCCCGCCGAACGCTCCGAACGTCACTCGGGACGGCCCCCACGCCACGCCGTCCGGCCCGCCCGCCACACCGGACAGCCTGAACGCCAGGCCGGACGGCCCGGAGCGGGACGTCCCGACCCGGCGCCTCGTCGTCTACGCCACGAACATGGCCGCCGCGGCGCACCCGCAGTGGTACCGGAACCTGCTGGCGCACCCGAAGGTCACCGTGGAGCTGGACGCCGACCGGTTCGACGCGGAGGCGTCCACCGCCGTCGGGGCCGAGCGCGAGCGCCTGTACGCGGCGCTGGTGGACGGCATGCCGGGGCTGCGCACCCATCAGGAACAGACGACCCGCGAGATCCCGGTCGTCGTCCTCGCCGCGCTGCGCTGACCGCCCCCGGCCGGCAGAGCTTCGAAACGAAGTGTGGGGGGGGGGGGGGGGGGGGGGGGGGCGCCCCCCCG